>CAIRBD010000660.1 GCA_903876745.1 uncultured Gemmatimonadota bacterium | reverse complement strand
GCTGACGCCGTGCGCCGCTTCAAGCCCGGCGGCAGCTGGTCTGCGCGACTTCTTCCGGCCTGGTTGTCATTGGTCATTCTTTCTCTGATAATCGATTCCTAACTATCTACCGGCTACACACCATGATCAACGCTGCCATCATCGGCATGGGCGTCTGGGGCCAGAATCTGGTCAACAGCGCGCAGGGCCTGAGCAAATCCATCCGGTTCGTCGCGGGCGCCACGCGAACACCGGCAAAGGCGGCCGACTTCGCCGCCCGGCAAGGCATCCGGATCATGGATAGCTATGAAGCCGTCCTCGCGGACCCGGGCGTGGATGCCGTCGTGCTGGCAACCCCGCACTCGATGCACACGGACCAGATCGTCGCCGCCGCCCAGGCCGGCAAGCACGTTTTCTGCGAAAAACCGCTGGGGCTGGACGGCGCCAGCACGCGGCGCGCGGCCGAGGCCGCCGCCCGCCACGGCATTGTGCTGGGCGTTGGCTACAACTGGCGATTCCAGCCCGCCTTGCAGGAGATCCGCCGCATGATCGACGACGGGCGGCTCGGAAGGGTCCTGCACATCGAAGGAAACTTCTGCGGGCCGAGCGCGTATCGCTTTCCCCGCGGCCACTGGCGTCATGCAGGCGACGAATCCCCCGCGGGCGGAATGACGGGACGCGGCGTCCATGTGATCGACGCCATGATGTATCTGGCAGGCCCCATCGACGAGGTCACCGCGCAGAGCTTTCGGCTGGCGCAGGATTTCGGTTCGGACGACACGACCTCCATGCTGCTGCACTTCGCGGGCGGATCCACGGGCTACCTCGGAACCATCATCGCCACGGCAGAAACCTGGCGCATGCAGGTCTTCGGCTCCAGCGGCTGGGCCCGGGTCGGCGGCGTGCAGCACCTCAACACCTGGGAGCTGACGACCTGCACCATCGATCGCGACAACATCATGAACAAGCGCGAGCCGGTCGTCACGCGCTTCGACGACGTCAGCACCGAGCGCG
Organism: uncultured Gemmatimonadota bacterium; assembly: GCA_903876745.1. Lineage (GTDB taxonomy): Bacteria > Gemmatimonadota > Gemmatimonadetes > Gemmatimonadales > Gemmatimonadaceae > Fen-1231. The sequence continues at coordinate 1,320 of CAIRBD010000660.1, read as the reverse complement.
CCGAGCTCGAGCACTTCGCCGACTGCATTGTGCGGGGCCAGCCGCTCGTGACGCCGGAAGGCGACGCCGTGCGCAACGCGCAAGTCCTCGAGGCGATCATCCTGTCGTCATCGACACACTCCACGGTGCGGTTGCCCTGAATCCACGCCCCGCGTCTGGCACCCGACCGCCGCGCAACCACACAGCGCCAAACAGCGCCTCTTTTCGGCCAACCATCATCATGTCAAAACTCCTTGCGCAGCCCGTCTCGCAACTCGCGAAGGGCGGTCGCGGGCGCTCGCTCGCCCGCACGCTGACGCTCCTGGCCAGCCTCCTCATGGCTTCGTGCGCGATGGCGCAGGGCGCCGCCGCGCCGGGCGGCATCGCTGCCACGGATTACCCGAACAAGCCGATCCGCGTGGTGGTGCCCTCGCCGCCGGGCGGGCCACCCGATCTCCTGATGCGTGCGATCGCCCCAAAGCTTTCGGCCTCGCTCGGGCAAACGGTGATCGTAGAAATTCGCCTCGGCGCGGGCGGGCTGGTTGGCACGGCCTATGTGTCGAAGCTGCCGCCCGACGGCTACACGTGGCTCTTCACGACCGCCTCGCATGTCAGCATTCCCCCGTTCAACGAGAACGTCACCTACGATCCGGTGAAGGACTTTACCCATGTCTCGCTGGTGGCGCAGAACTTCGGTCAGGTGCTGGTCGTGCCCGCCGACTCGAAGGCCACGACCTTCAAGGAGCTGATCGACCAGGCCGTGCGCGCGCCCGGGAAACTGACCTACGCGCACGCCGGGCTCGGCACCGCCAGCCACATCCCCGCCGAAATCATGAAGACGATGACGGGCACCAATATCGTCCCTGTCCCCTACAAGGGCGTGGCCGAGGCGACCAACGACGTCATCGCTGGCCGCGACGATCTCTTTTTCGTCGGCACGCAGATCGCCCAGCAGTATGTGCAGGCCGGCAGGCTGCGCGCACTGGCCATCACGGGCGCGCACCGCTGGAAGGGAATGTCGCAGGTCCCCACGCTCGACGAGCTCGGCCTGTCAGGCTTTAACGTCGTGAACTGGTTTGGCCTATGGATGCCGGCCGGGGTGCCGGCGCGCATCGTCGATCGCGTCCAGACAGACATCGTGCGCGCGATTCAGGATCCCGATGTCGTCGCACAGTTTGATACGCTGGGCCTCGAGGGCGTTGGCATGCGGCCGGCGGACTTCGCGGCCTTCGTGGCACGCGAATCGGCGACCGCGCGGGACGTGGCAAGCACATTAACCCCTGGAGCAGACAAATGACCTCAACACCTCTTGAACCCTGGCAGTGGTCTGAAGCACACTGG
>CAIRBD010000659.1 GCA_903876745.1 uncultured Gemmatimonadota bacterium | reverse complement strand
GTCGATGCCGGATGCCGTGGGCATGGCGATCGAAGAGTGGCAGCGCGCGAAGCAGGGCGTGCAGCAGGAGCTGCTCACGTCGAGCACGGAGACGCAGGCCGTGCAGCCGACGATGACGCACGCGCCGGCGCCGCAGATGCAGCTCGTGCCGCGCACGTCGGGCGCGATGGAGCCGGAGGCGATGTTCCAGGCGGTGCACAACGGCGATTCGTTCATCGGGACGTGCCCGGATTGCGGTTCGCAGTTGGAGTTCGCTGAGGGGTGTGTGAAGTGTCATGTGTGTGGGTTCTCGGAGTGCGGCTGAGGTAACGCCGCCTAGTGATGAGTCGTACCTGTCGCGGTTTTTGAGTCATAAGTGACGCATTTTGTTATTCATACCTGACGCGCCTCTTGTAAGTGCTTGATTGACAAGCGGATGCAGCCGACTGGCCGCATCCGCTTCGTCTCATTATCCCGAGCGATCCTGGTGCCGGCAGACAAGAAGCCTCAGCGCCGCAAGCGCGGCCCGATGATGCGCCGGCTGGGACAGGCCATCAAGCGAAGACGCACGGAGCTTGGCCTGTCCCAGACCGATTTGGCCCACCGGAGCGGTGTGGACCGGACATTCGTGGGGCACATCGAGCGTGGGGAAGTCAACATGAGCCTCGAGACGCTCGCGGATCTCGCCAAGATCGTTGGCGTGTCCCTCTCCGAGTTACTCGCTGAGGCCGAGGGGCGGAGGTTCTGAGCGGACAGGAGAGGCCGGCGGCGCACCGCGGCTTGGGCATCCAGCGGCGCGCGATACGAACGCACTCTTCGCCTCTCCCTGTGACGTCATCCCAACATCCAGACGCTTCTTGCGTTCCCGCGAATAGATGTTTATATACATCTAGTCTACTTCGGGAAGCGCATGACGCGAAGACAGTCCAAGGCCGGTCACCTCCCATCAAGGACGGCGTCCGGAGCGCCCGAAGGTTCGGTGCGGGAGTCCATGGTCTTTGCCGCACTCGCCGTCGGCGAACTGATCGTTCCGCCCGTCCCGATGCAGCCGACGGTCAGGCTCTTCCGGTGGCTCGTCGTAGCGTTCCCGGATGGCGCACGACATCTCGTCGGCAGGCACGACCCAGCTCACGAGGACCGAGTTAGCACTCCTGTCAAGCACGTGGAGCCGGGAAAACGGCTAGCGATCACTCTGTCCGGCAGGCGATACGAACTGGTCGGTCCGCCGGGGACGAGACGCGATGGCCGTTGGATCGAGAGGATTTGGCTACGGGCTCGAGGCCTGACGCTCGCCGACGTGAAGCTTGTGACCGGCAAGCAAGCGATGCTGTGGCTACAATCGCCGCCAGCCACGCTGAGGGACCGGTCCGCATGACGACGTTGCAATGCGGTGAGCCTTCGCGCCGGGCGTGGGCAAGATGAGCGACGACTTGATCGCTCGTGGTACGCCCGAGCTAGATCGGTCGCGACACGAAAGGATGAAGTGTCCGACGGACGCCCATGTCGTGATCGACGGGCGACTCTACGCATGGTCTGAAACCGGTTCGGAAGAAATCGTCTGGGCCG
>CAIRBD010000658.1 GCA_903876745.1 uncultured Gemmatimonadota bacterium | reverse complement strand
CACGTCCACGCCGATCGTCTGCGTGCCGCCCACGCGCTGGATCTCGCTCTCCTGCAGTACGCGCAGCAGGCGTGTCTGCACGGCGGGGCTCAACTCGCCCACTTCATCGAGGAACAGCGTGCCGCGCGTGGCCTGTTCGAATCGCCCGCGATGCGTGGCCACGGCGCCCGTGAAGGCGCCGCGTTCGTGCCCAAACAGTTCGCTCTCCTGCAGACTCTCGGGGATGGCGCCGCAGTTGAGCGCCACGAACGGGCCGGCGCGGCGCGAGCCGTTGTAGTGCAGCGCTTTGGCGACGAGTTCCTTGCCGGTGCCGCTCTCGCCCGAGAGGAACACGGTCACGCGCGTCTGCAGCACGTTGTCCACCTGGTCATACAGCCGCTGCATGCGCGGCGACGCGCCCACGATCTGGTCGAACCGGTACGTCTCGCGCACCTCGCGTTCGAGCACGTCCACCCGCTCCTGCAGGTTGCGCTCGTTCAGGGCGCGCTCCACCACGCGCACGAGCCGGTCGGGCTCGAGCGGTTTCACCATGTATTCGTACGGGTCGAGCTTCATGATCTCGACGGCGCGTGCCACGCTGTCCTGCGCCGAGAGGATGATCACCGGCATGTGCGGGCGCCGCTCGCGGAGCTGCAGCATCAGCACGTCGCCCGTGGTATCGGGGAGCATGAGGTCGAGGATCGCGACGCGTGGCTCGTGTTCGTCGAGCAACTGCATCGCCTGCGCCGCGCTGGCCGCGCTCACCGGGCGCCAGCCGGCGCGCGTGACGAACGCGGAGACGACGCGGCGCTGGGCGTCGTCGTCGTCGACGATCAAAATGACGGGGCGGGTGCTGTCGATGGGCGCGGTCATGGCTCGCAGTGAAGCATATGGCGCGCGCCCAACGGGTCAAGGAAAATGCGGACAGCGTGCGCCGACTTCGCGCGCGCGTGTGTCTCGTTTCGAGACTGGCACGCCGAATGCTTTAGGACGGGCATGACTACCACACACGCACTCTTCGGATCGCTCGCCGTGGATCGGCTCACCGGCGCCCAGTCCGTGGACGCCATCGGGCGTCTCATCGCGCAGGGGCATGGCGGTTACGTCGTCACGCCGAACGTCGATCATATCGTGATGGCGCGCGGCAATCGCCGCCTGCGTGCCGCCTACCGCCGTGCCGCGCTCTCCCTGGCCGACGGGCAGCCGCTCATCTGGATGTCGCGCCTGCTCGGCACGCCGCTTCCCGAGAAGATCTCGGGCGCCGATCTCATCTGGCGCGTGGCCGAAGAGGCCGAGCGCAAAGGCTGGCGCGTGTTCCTGTATGGCGCGTCGCCCATCGTCTCGATGAACGCCGACCGCAAGCTGCGGGAGACCTATCCTGCGCTCAAGATCGTCGGCCGCAACGCCACCTGGTGGGACGGTCGCAACGCCACCGACGTGGTGGCGCAGATCCGTGCGTCACAGGCCGACATCGTGATCGTGGCGCTCGGGTGCCCCAAGCAGGAGATGTGGATGCGGCGCCACGCGACGATGATCGCGCCGGCCGTCGCGCTCGGTCTTGGCGGCTCGCTCGATTTCGTCGCCGGCGCGGTGCGTCGCGCGCCCTCGTGGATGTCGCGCCTGGGGCTCGAGTGGACGTACCGCCTCGCCCAGGAACCCCGTCGCATGGCGTATCGCTACCTCGTCCGCGACGCCCGTATCGCACCGATCTTCGCCGGCCTGCTGCTTCGCCGCTTCTTCTCGGGTGCGCGTCCGCGCGTCGCCCGTGTCTCGAACTGAGTCAACTCCCGTGACCAATCATCTCCGAATGAGACGTTCCACCCACCGCATCGTGTTGGTCGGTTCGGGCCCGCTGGCCCGCGCCACCGCCGACGACCTTCGGCTTCGCAGCGGCGTGCAGGTGCTCGGCGCCTTCACGCTCGCCGGCGAACGGCCGCACGCGGCGCTCGGCCTTCCCGTGATCGCGCCGCTGTCGCAGTTGCAGGAATGGCTCGAGACCACGCCGGTGGACGAGGTGTACCTCTGCGCCGACGTGGCGCGCCGCCAGGTGGAACTGCAGGCGGTGGTGACGCTGTGCGAGCGCCTGGGCATGCCGTTCGCCGCGCCCGCGCACGTCTTCCGCTTCCAGCGGTCGATGCCGCGGCACAAGAACGTGGCACCGGACGGCTTCATCCATTATCGCACGCACGCCACGCAGCCGGCGTCGATGCTGTTCAAGCGGGCCGTCGACGTGGCGGGCGCGGCGTTCGGCCTCGTGGCGCTCGCGCCGGTGTTCGCGGGAGTGGCAGTAGCCATCAAGCTCGAGTCGCGCGGTCCGGTGTTCTTCCGGCAGGCGCGCGTCGGCGAGCGTGGCCGCACGTTCAGTATCCTCAAGTTCCGCTCGATGTTCGCCGACGCCGAGGCGCGGAAGGCCGAGCTGCTCTCGCGCAATGAGCACGCGACCGGCCCCGTGTTCAAGATGACGAACGACCCGCGCATCACGCGCGTGGGCCGCTTCATCCGCAAGCTCAGCATCGACGAACTGCCGCAGCTCTGGAACGTGCTCGTGGGCGAGATGTCGCTCGTCGGGCCGCGTCCGCCGATCCCCGCCGAAGTCGCCCAGTACGACGCCTGGCAGCGCCGCCGCCTCTCCGTGCGCCCCGGGATCACCTGCCTGTGGCAGGTGTCGGGACGGAATGGCATCGGTTTCGAGCAGTGGATGCGCCTCGACATGCAGTACATCGACCAGTGGTCGCTCCGGAAGGACTTCGCCCTGCTCGGCCGCACCATCCCGGCCGTGCTCAGCGGCCGCGGGGCGAGCTGAAGATGGGCGCGGTGACGGCGCTCGTCTCGACGATGGCGGGGAAAGCCCGGCGCGACAACGCGCTGCCGCTCCACCTGGTCGTGCGCAAGGGATTCCGGTACGTGGCGGAGCTCGCCGCTGCGCGTCTGTATCTGCGCGGCGTGGATGTGGTGGGCGCGCACGCGCGCACCCTCCGCAAACCGCGCATCGACAACAACGGCCGCATGGAGATCGGCGCGCACGTGCTGCTGCGCAGCGTGAACGTGCCCGTGGAACTCTGTACGGACCCCGGCGCCCTGCTCACGATCGGTGACGGCACGCGCCTCAACTATGGCGTGTCCATCGCCGCAACGAAGCACGTGAGCATCGGCGCGCACGTGCGCGTGGGACCGTATGTCTCGATCACCGACAACGACTTCCACGACGTGCACCGCCGCTGGCAGCGGCCGCCGTCGCAGCCCGTGGTGATCGAAGACCACGTGTGGATCGGCGCGAAGGCCTCGATCCTCAAGGGCGTGCGCATCGGGCGCGGCGCGATCGTCGCCACGGCCGCGGTCGTCACGCGCGACGTGCCGGCGTTCGCGATCGTCGCCGGCGTGCCGGCGAAGGTCGTCGGCGCCGTGAACCCCGACTGCTTCATTCCGGAGACGCTCGCATGAGCGCGACCGCCACGCACCGGCCGGAGCTTGTGCGCGCCGCCCGTGCCGCGCTCACCCTCGGCACGTCGCTCGTCGTGGGCATCGCGTGCTCGATGACGGTGCGCATCGCGCTCCCGCGCGTGCTCGGGCCGGCGGCGTTCGGCCAGTACCGCCTCGTG
>CAIRBD010000657.1 GCA_903876745.1 uncultured Gemmatimonadota bacterium | reverse complement strand
GTCACCTTCCCCGCCGCATCGCGCTTGAACTCGAACACCCAGGTGCGCTCCACCTCGTAGATCGCGCCCTTCTCGAAGAAACCGAGCGTGTACCAGTTGTCGGCCACGCGGATGAGGGCGAAATCGACGAGCCATTCGTCGCGCGGCTCGGTGGTCGCCATCAGGTAGCCGTTCTTGTGCGTCGTGACCAGCTGCACCTTCTTGGTGCTGTCGGGCCCCGTCCACTTGAAGTCATAACGACCGAGGAACGGCGCGGCTTCATCAGCGGGCGTGAGCATGCGCAGCGACGACGTGACGGCGACCGCCATCGCGATGTGCGTGGTGCCCCAGTCCATGGCCAGCGTCGCGCCGCCCGCCGAGATCCCCGAGAAGCTCCAAGTGAGGATCTCCTGCGCCGGACTCTTGCCCACATGCACGGGAAAGCGGATCTGCTTCGCGTTGGAATCGGGCGGCATCGTATGAAAGCGATGGTGGTCGGGGTCGAGCACCATCGTCCAGTCACCCTTCTCGCGCGTCACCATCCACACCGAGTACTTCCCCTTCTCGATGGCGTGTCCGTCGAGCGTGAACGGCTTGTTCGCCTCGATGGTCGTGGCGTAGTTCGCGCCGGGCGTCCACGTCTCGTTCCATTTCACGACGCTGTCGGTGCCGAAGAGTTTCTTGCGGCCGCGCACGCGCGGGCGCGAGTACTCCATCGCGATCTTCGTGCCGTCGATGGTCTGGCTCACCGAGGCGAGCTCGCTGGCGCGGATCTGCGCGGCGACGGGACGCGCGAGGGCGGCGAGGAGCGCGGCGCAAAGCAGTGCGGTGCGAGAGCGGGTCATGGCAGCGGGTGCGGGGGGAGAGAGCGAGACGTCGGCGCACGCGACCTGCGATGCGCACGCGGCGAAGATTCCGGTCAGCTGTACTTCGCGTCGATGGCGGCGCGGATCTCGTCGAGCGACTTGCCCGCTTTGTGCAATCGCGCCGCCATGCGTCCTTCGCCCTGGCAGATGGGACAGAACAGCGCCATCGCGGGGGCTTCGTAGCAGGTGAGCAGCGAATAGAAGCCCTTCTGCCCCGCGCAGCCGCAGTTGCAGCGGATGCCGTCGATGATCTCGGGGATGGCGCGCACCCCCTCGAACGCATCGGCGATGTCGGGCCAGGCGGCGAGATCTTCCTTGGTCATCACCTTGGCCGACGTGATGCCGGCGCGCGGCGTGGGATGCGGCAACGGTGCACGCATACCGCGCGCCGCGGCCAGCGCGAGACGCGGCGTGACGAGCATCGCGACCACGAGCGCGACGCCGGACCGAAGGAACTCGCGACGCGAGCGATCGCTCTCAGTAGCGCGCGCGCCACGCGCCGCGATGAAGTGTGCCGGCAGGTCGGCCATCGAATGGGGGGAGTCGGGGGCCCGCGGGTGACGCCGGCGCGATGCGGCGCGCGACGATCGGACGCGATAAAGAAACCACATCGACGGTTGCGCGGCTAGCGAGATTCCCCCTTCAAACGCATGACGGGCGCCCGGAAGGATCTCCGAACGCCCGCCACGCGCTGCCGCCGGAGCCGTCAGACCGCTGCGGCAACTTCCTCGGCAGGGACCGTCGCCGCCACGGCGACCGCCTCGGCCTCGAGCTGGATCTTCACTTCGTCGCCCACGACGAACCCGCCCGTCTCGAGCGCGGTGTTCCAGGTCATGCCCCACTCGGAGCGCTTGAGCTTGGCCGACACGTTGATGGCGCTGCGGCTCAGCCCCCACGGGTCCGTCATCACGCCGCTGATCTCGCCCGTGAGCGTAAGCGGCTTGGTGACACCGCGGATGGTGAAGTCGCCGGTGATGGCGATCGCTTCGCCGGTCTGCTCGATGGAGGTGGAGGTGAACGTCATCGACGGGAAGCTGGCGACGTCGAAGAAGTCGGCGCGGCGGAGGTGGTCGTCGCGCTGCTGGACGTTGGTGTCGATGCTGGCGACGTCGATGGTGACGCTGGCGCTCTTGAGGGTGCCGTCCTCATTCGTCTCGGCCGTGCCGGTGACCGTCTTGAAGCGGCCCTTCACGGTGGAGATCATGAGGTGCTTGACGGCGAACTCGGCGATGCTGTGGGTGGTATCGAGGTTCCATTGCATGGGGACGGCTCCGGCGGGTGTTGGAATTTGCTTGGTACTGAACTTCTTATTACTGAGATTCTATTCGGTTAGAGTCTTACTGTCAAGGGAGGGGGAGGGGGAGGGAAAGGGGGAGGGGGGAGGGGAGGGGGGAGCAAGGGCAGGGACCGGACGACAAAGGGGGAGCCGACAGGCTCCCCCCGAGGTCCCTCTACTGGTCTGCTTCCCTGCCCTCTCCCCGCCGGCTTCCCTTCCCTCGCGCCTTCCCTACTCGCCGGCGTCCGCGGCGCTCAATCCCAGCTTCTTCAGCAGCGCCGTCGCCGCCTTCTGGTCGGCGGAGCCGAGTCCGGCGACGGCGGCCGCCATCGCCTGCGCGTGGCCCGGAAAGATCTCGGTCATCAGGCGCTCCCCTTCGGGCGTCAGCGCCGCGTAGCGGGCGCGGCGATCGGTGCTGCAGTTGCGGCGTTCGACGAGTCCGCGCGTGGTGAGGCGGTCCACGAGGAACGTGATGCCGCCGCTCGAGACGAGCACCCGGCGCTGGATGTCGCCGAGGAGCGTCGGGCCCTTGTGGTACAGCAGCTCCACGACGGCGAACTCCCCCGGCGTGAGGCCACGGCTCACGATGTCGGCGTGGGATCGCTCGGCGACGGCGCTGTATGCGCGCGCGAGCACCACCCACAGCTTGAGTGCCGCCGCAGTCTTGGGATCCGGTGGCTCCGGATGCCGGCGCGCCGCGGACGCGGTGCGCGTATTGGGTTTGGCCGTTTTCATCTCAGTGATAAGATAGTGCGTCTGGCGCCGAGCGCAACGTCACGGCCGGTCGCTGCCGCTGTCGAAGATGAACCGCCACTCGCCGTCGGGCTCGAGACGCCAGACCGTGATGTACTTGGTGTTCGAGCGTTTTCCGCCGACGACGTTGAACGCCTCGCCGCTCGTGAACGCGAGTCCGCCGCCGGCGGCGCCGAGCGTCCGCACGGGACTCCATTGGAAGACGCCGTCCTTCGGGAAGCCTTTGAACGCCCCACCGATGGCCGCAGGACCCTGCCGAGGCTTCGGCAATGTGCCGAGCATCATCGCGTCGCTGGCCGACCATGTGCCGAACGCGTCGGCCGGCCCGCCCGTGATGCTCCGCGCGGCGAACGCCGAGTCGGCGCGTTGCGCCGCGGCGAGCACATCGGCCGCCGACTCGGCGCCAGACTTCAACGCGCGGACGGTGGCCGAGTGTGGCGCGTGTTCGAGTTTGTCGGCCGGCGGCAGTCCGCCCGGGTCGTCGTTGGTCCGCGTGTAGCCGGCGAGATGCCAGCCGTCGCGCGTGGCGTCACGGTGCCAGCAGGCGATGTACCGTCCGAGCCGCGGTCGCCGATCGGTGTCGGTGGGCACGTACAGCCGCGTGATGCCCACGGTGCAGCCGAAGGTGTCGTCGAGTCCGGCGACGGCGTGCAGCGCATCGTGCTCGAGGAGCCACCCTTTCTTGCCGTAGCGCGCGATCCATGGCGCACGCGCTTCGGCAGCGGATCGGTAGAGCGGCGCCCCCGGAAATAGAATGGCGGCTTCGGGGCCGACGCGATCGAAGAGCGCGGAGGCGCCGCGGGTGGCGACGGCGACGAACAGGGCGCGGTCGGCGGCGAGGAGGGAGAGTTTGGTGATCGTCGTGTCTGGCGACACGAGGGGGAGGGGGAGGGACAAAGACAGGAGAAGAGAGATCAGGGGGAGGGGCATGGACGGTAGGGTCGAGGTCGTTCGTTCGGGCGCTTCGAGACGGCGACGCGCAAACCGTTTCAACGGTTATATCTGTTTTCGTGCACGTTGTCTATAGGGGACGTTGTTGCGCCGCAGATGATCGCGCGGGTCAACGTTTGTCGACCACCACGGCGCCGCCTTTCATCACCCAGCGCACGCGGCTCGTGAGGGCCGTGACGTCGCGCACGGGATCGCCGTCGACGGCGACGATGTCGGCGAAATAGCCGGGCGCGACGCGCCCCGCGCGGTCGGAGAGGCCGAGCACTTCGGCGCCGGTGACCGTGGCTGCTTTGAGCGCGTCGAGCGGTGTCATCCCCGCCTGCACGAGGAACACGAGTTCGTGCGTGTTCTGTCCGAACATCATGTGCACGGCGTCGGAACCCATCGCGACCTTCACGCCGGCCTTGATGGCGCGGCGCGCCGTCTCGAGGTTGCGGGCGCGGTAGGCGTCGAGGCCGCGCGCCTGCTCGTCGGTGTAGCCGTAGTCGGCGCGGAAGTCGGCGTAATACCGATTGTGATCGATGGTGGGCACGTAGATGGTGCCCTGCTTCGCCATCAGCGCGAGGGTGGCGTCGTCGAGGTCCACGGCGTGCTCGAGCGTATTGGCGCCGGCGCGCACGGCGTCGCGACCGCCGGTCGGGCCGTACGAGTGGATGGCGATGCGTTTGCCGAGTGTGTGCGCGGCGTCGGCGGCGGCTTTCATCTCTTCATATGAGAAGGTCTGCACGGTGCTCGTGTCGGCGCCGGTGCCGCGTGAGCCGTACATCTTGATGACGTCGGCGCCGCTGTCGATCTGCGTCTTGATGGCGAGCGGGAAATCGACGAGCGCGGTGATGCGGCCGCGGAGCCAGCCGAGGGCGGCGGTGGCGTTCCCTGCTCCGCCGGCGCGGCCCGCGGCAGCCGCACCTGCGGCACCCGTCGCGGTCGCGGTCTGCGGCATCACCTTCTGCAGTCCGAAACCGGCGACGTACATGCGCGGCCCCACGGTCTCGCCGCGGTTGATGCGGTCGCGCATCATCACGTCGGTGTAGTTCGAGGCGCCGAGGTCGCGCACGGTGGTGACGCCGGTCTCGAGGGTGAGGCGCGCGTTTTCCATCGCGACGGTGGCGAGCTCGGCCGGGGTGCGGCGCGTGTTGCCGGCGCCGAAGGGGCGCGATCCGGGGGCGTGATCCCAGTAGTAGGTCATGTGCGTGTGTACGTCGACCATCCCGGGCACGGCGGTGTAGCGCGTGAGATCGACGACGGTCACGCCGGCGGGCACGGCGCCGGCGCCGCTGCCGACGCTCACGATGCGATCGCCGTCGACGATGACCGTGGCGTCGTTGGTGACGGCGCCGGTGCCGTCGACGAGTTTCGCGAAGCGCAGGGCGCGCGCGTTCGGAGAGAGCGGCGGCGTGCGCGTGATGGTGACGTGGATGCAGCCGGCGAACGCGAGCAGCGCCAGCATGCCGAGGGCACGGCGCACGGACTTCGTCGAAGGTGTCATGGGAACCAAGCTATGTGTTCCGCACTGGGGCGTCGAGCGCGCTGGCTCGACCGGAGTGCGCTCCCTACATTCCAGTTGTTCGCCCACCGCGAGAACGTCCTGGACTCCACCGACCTGCGGGATCAGCTGCAGCGCACGCTGGGTGACGCGTATGTCATCGAGCGCGAGCTTGGCGGTGGCGGCATGTCGCGCGTGTTCGTGGCGCGTGAGCGCGCGCTGGACCGGACGGTCGTGATCAAGGTGCTCCCTGACGAGCTCGCCGGCCAACTGTCGCTCGAGCGGTTCAAGCGCGAGATCGCCGTGGCGGCGCGGCTGCAGCACGCCCACATCGTGCCACTGCTGACGGCGGGAGAGACCGGGGGCCTGCCCTATTTCACGATGCCGTTCGTGGAAGGGGAATCACTGAGGGCGCGCCTCTCGAAGGGCGGCGAATTGCCGGTGGCCGAGGCCGTGCGCATCCTGCGGGAGGTTGCGAGCGCGCTCGCGTACGCGCATGAGCACGGCGTGGTGCACCGCGACATCAAGCCGGAGAACGTGCTGCTCTCGGGCGGTGCGGCGATGGTCACGGACTTCGGCGTGGCGAAGGCGGTCACCGCGTCGACAGAGGGCGGCGCCGGTGGGCTGACGACGCGCGGCGTGGCGCTCGGCACGCCCGCGTACATGTCGCCCGAGCAGGCGAGCGCCGACCCGACGGTGGATCATCGCGCCGACGTGTATGCGTGGGGCGTGCTCGCGTACGAACTGCTCTCGGGGGGGACGCCGTTCGGCGGGCGCCCGACGATGGCGCAGATCGCGGCGCACGTGACCGAGGCGCCGGAGGACGTGACGAAGCGCCGGCCGGCCGTGCCAGAACCGCTCGCCGCGCTCGTGATGCGCGCGCTCGCGAAGCGGCCGGCCGACCGGCCGCAGAGCGCGAGCGAGTTGATGCATGCGCTCGACGCACTCAACACGCCGACGCACAGCACGCCGGCAGCGGCGCGGCCGGCAGCGGGCAGCGGTGCGCATTCCACCGCCGGCCCGCGTGCGCGCCTTCCGTTGGGGCGCATCGCGGGAGGCGTGGCGATCGCGGCGGTCGCGGTCACGATGTACCTGCGAGGCGGCCGTTCCGGCGCGGGCGCGCCGGGTGAGAGCGGCGCGGTGCGCACGATGGCGATCGTCGCGGCCCCAACGCCGGAGGACTCCACGCAGTGGTTCGCCGACGGCATCGCGCAGACGCTCGAGGGGCGCCTGCTGCAGCTCCC
>CAIRBD010000656.1 GCA_903876745.1 uncultured Gemmatimonadota bacterium | reverse complement strand
CCGCACGGGCGACATCGGCGTGCGAGCGGCGGATGGCTACGTGACGCTGCAGGGGCGTCGGAGCGATCTGATCATCTCGGGCGGATTCAACATCTACCCGCGCGAGATCGAGGAACTGCTGCTCGAACAGCCGGGCGTGAGGGAAGCGACGGTGGTGGGCGTGCCGGATGCGGCGCGCGGCGAGGTGCCGGTGGCGTACCTCGTGTCGGATGCGCCGCTCGACGAGGCGCAACTCCGCGCCGCCCTCGCGTCAGCGCTGGCGTCGTTCAAGGCGCCCCGCGCATTCGTGCGTGTGGACGCGCTGCCGCGTACGGCGCTTGGTAAAGTGCAGAAGCACCTGCTGCCGGCATGGACGCCGTAGGGCGTTAGTGCCGCGCGTCCTCGTGGATGAAGCGCGACGTCACGAGGATGAGCAGTGAAAACGCGCCGAGGGCCACGAAGCTCGAGGTGAACGTCTTCGTCACGTCGGCGAGCCGGCCCACGAGCGGCGCCCCGACGAGGATCATCACGATCCCGAGCATGTTCACGAGCCCCATCGCCGCGCCGGCGCGCCCCGGGAAGAGCGCCACGGCGCGGGTGAACAGTGCGGCATAGGGAAGCCCGCATCCCACGCCCAGCACGATGATCGCCGCGAAGGCCACCGCGAACGACTGCGGCGCCGCGGCCATCGCGAAGCACGCAAGAGCCGTCAACGCCAGGCTCACCGTGAGCAGCGTCCGCACGCCGAGTCGTCCGACCAGCTGCCCGCCGAGCGGACGTGATCCGATGCCGAGCAGCAGCACGAGCGAGCCGAGTGCGCCGGCCGTCTTCGGCGCGAGGCCGAGGTTGGTCGTCAGCAGGAGCGTGACCCACGCGCCGACCACGATCACGAGTCCGAACGACGCCATCTGGACGAGGCCGAGCAGCCAGAGCTGCCCGTGCGTGAGCATCTCGAGCAGGGCACTCGGCGGATGTGCCACGGGGTGGGGCGCCGGCGCGAGCGCGAACCACGCGGCAAAGGCAAGCAACGCCACGCAGACGGTGGACCAGAAAGCGCCGGTCCATCCCACCTGCGCGGCGATGCGCGGGATGGCGAAGATGACGAAGCCCGACCCGGCAAGGATCGACGCGCCGTAGAAGCCCTGCGCACGCGCGAGGCGCGCGTGCGGCGTGAATCCGGTGAGGTAGCGTGCGCCCGCCACGAACGACGTACCCGTGCCGAAGCCCACGATGATCTTCCACGTGAGCAGCTGCGCGTAACTCGCGGAGAGTGCGAGGCCGGCGTTGCCGACGGCGACGAGCGCGAGCGCCGCGAGCAGCACGCGTTTGCCGCCGAAGCGGTCGGCGAGGTGACCGCCCGGTACCTGCATCAGTGCGTGCGTGAGGAAGATGCCCGAGGTGAGCAGTCCGGCGAGCGTCTTGGAGAACGTGAACTGCGCCTGCAGCAACGGCACGAGCGGGGCGTGGTTCGTGTAGTTCGCCGAGAAGGCGAAACCCGCCACGCACGCGAGCAGCAGCGCGCGCGATGCGTCACGCCGCGCGGCGTCGGTATCGACGACCGCCGTGGAGGGCGCGCTCATCGGGCGGCCGCCGGCGGCTGCCACGCGGCGCGCTGCTGCGGCACCGCTTTCATCAGTAGCGTGAGCGCCCGTGCGAGCGCGGGCCCGCTCACACTGGTGCCCTTGAAGTGTCCCATCCGTACGACGACGAGGTCGTGTGTGGGAATGACGAGCGTCGTCTGCCCGCCCACGCCTTCCATCGCGAACGCGTCTTCGGGCACGGGGAACTCATGGTTGCGATTGAGCCACCACATGCCGCCGTACTCCTTGCCCGGCCACGCCGGCGCCGGCGTGCGCGTGAAGTCGCGCCACCCTTCGGGGAGGAGACGCTCGCCGTTCCACACGCCGTCCTGCAGGTAGAGCTGGGCGATGCGCGCGAAGTCGCGGGCGGGGGCGAAGTCGAATCCCATGAGCAGGAAGTTCCCCCACGGGTCGGTCTCGAGGGTCATGTGGTGCACGCCGATGCGGTCGAACAGATGCGACTGCCAGCTCGCGAGATAGTCTTCGTTCTTTCCCTCGACGAGCCGTCGGATGATGTAGTTGGCGAGCAGCGGATCGGTGTTACGGTACAGGCCCACGGTGTTCGGCGGCCACTGCTGCGGGCGGGTGGCCGCATACTTGAAGCCGTCGATGGCGCCCGTATACACGTAGAGGTGATCCGGATATCCCATCTTGGGGTCGTACATCGGGTCAAACGTGGAGACGAACCGCAGTCCGCTCGACATGCGCAGAATGTCGGCGATGCGGATGTTCTTGCGGCCGTCGCCCGGCGACTGCCACTCCGGGATGGGGGCGTTGTCCCAGAGGCCGGCGTACTTCTCCTGGATGAGCCGAGCGAGCACGGTCGCCGTGACGCTCTTGCCCATCGACCAGCCGGGGAGGCGCGTCTCGGCCGTGACGCCGGCGCGGTACCGCTCGGCGATGATGCGCCCTTTGTACAGCACGATCCACGCCGCCGTGAGCGCCGAGTCCGGGGCGAACGCGGCCTCCGTGGCGGCGGTAAGTGCGGCCGGGTCGATCTCCGGCGGGAGCGGCGAGGCGTCCACGCGGTCGCCCATGGGCCACGGGATGTTCGCGCCGTCGGGAAGGGCGTTCGCGACGCGGCGCGGCGCGAAGTGCACCGAGTCCTCGCCCGCGGGAAGGATCACGCATCCCTGATCACCGAAGCGACGGGCGGTATGCGCCGTACCGTCCTGCGTGTGTACGGTCACCGACTGACGTTCGCGGTCGACGATCGTATCGACCGCGGCTCGTCGGCTCGCGAACGGCGCGATGAAGAACCCGTCTTCTGCGGCGGCGTCCTTCAATGGGCGTCCGGTGACGAAGAGTGCCGAGCAGAGCACTTTGGCGAAGCCCGCCATCTCGTGATCGATCGCCCGGCCCGGCGGCGGCGTCCACGGCGTTGGGAGTTCCGGTGGGAACGTGCGAGGCGGCGCGGCCTGCGCGCCCGCGGCCACGGCGGTGAGCGACGCTGCGAGGAAGGCGCGGCGCAGGGCGCGCCGCATCGGGGACCGCGGGACAGCGGGCGTGGTGTGCATCGGCGGCTCGGTATGGTTGGCGTGCGGTGGTGCCGCTAGAACTCGATCTGCGTCCCCAGCTCCACTACGCGGTTCGGGGGCAGCCGGAAGAACTCCGCCGCCGACCGCGCATTCTTCGACATCACGGCGAACAGTCGTTTTCGCCAGATGTTCATCGACATGCCGCCTTCCTTCCACGGACCACGGAGCGGGATGAGCTGCTCGCGCCCAAGGTAGTAGCTGGTGTCGAGCGGCCGCGTGCGGATGCCGCGGATCGCGAGCTGCTCGAGGATGTCCTTCACGTCGGGCGACTCCATGAATCCGTAGCGCGCGATGACACGCACGAAATCCTGCGGGAGTCGTTCGATGGTGACCCGCGACGCGGCCGCGACTTCGGGGACGTCCTCCGTCTGGATCGACATCAGGATCACCCGCTGGTGCAGCATCTTGTTGTGCTTCAGATGGTGCAGCAGCACGACGGGCGCGCCCTTGGGTTCCGACGTCATGAACACCGCCGTCCCCGGAACGCGCGGGATCGCGCTCGTGTTCAGCTGCTCGATGAACTCCTCGAGCGGCATGCTGAGTTCCTTGAGGCGCTCGCGCAGGATGTCGCGGCCGCGCTTCCAGGTGGTCATCATCAGGAAGAGCGAGATGGCGACGACGAGCGGCACCCAACCGCCATTGGTGAGCTTGATGGCGTTCGCGCCGAGGAAGGCGACGTCGATGGCGAGGAAGATCCCACCGAGCGTGAACACCTTCCAGCGCGGCCACCCCCAACGCCTCGCGGCCACAACCATGAAGAGCAGGGTGGTGATGGCCATCGTCCCCGTCACGGCGATGCCGTACGCCGCGCCGAGCGCGCTGGACGTCTTGAAGAAGAGCACCACCAGCAGGCAGCTCACGAGCAGCGCGTGGCTCACCTCGGGGATGTAGATCTGCCCAGCCTCGCGGGCCGACGTATGGATGATGGTCACGCGGGGGCTGTAGCCGAGCTGCACGCACTGCTGCGTGAGCGAGAACGCGCCGGAGATGAGCGCCTG
>CAIRBD010000655.1 GCA_903876745.1 uncultured Gemmatimonadota bacterium | reverse complement strand
CGTCGTACTGGGCCACGGAGAGCTGCGCCATCAGGCCGCGCCGCACCACGAGCGCACGAGCGATTCGAGGGTCGCCTCGGCCTGCTCGATCTCGCGCACGCTCACGTACTCTTCCGCCGCGTGCGCGAGGCCGATGTCCCCGGGGCCGAAGCAGATGGCCGGGGTGCCGGCGGCGCTCAGCAGCGCCGCGTCGGTCCAGCAAGGGAGTCCCTCGATGGTGGCCGGGAGCGACTGTGCAGCAAGGGCGTCGGCGAGCGCGCGAACGATGGCGTGCCCCACGTCGATGTCGTTCGGCCCCTGCGCGAAACCCGGCAGCACTTCGGCGACGAGCTCCGGCCGGCGCGCGCGGACGCGGTCCACGGCGTCGCGCACTTCGGTCACGAAATCCTCGGGCCGTTCACCCGCGATGGTGCGGCGTTCGAACTGCACGGAGCACCGATCCGGATAGGTGGAGAGCCCGATGCCGCCGTCGATGAGGGCGGCGTGCAGGGACGGACGTCCGAGCAGTTGGTGCGAGCGGGTGGTGAGCACGTCGCGCTGGAACGCGTCAACCTCGGCGATGACGAGCGCCGCGAGCGTGATCGCATCCACGCCGAGGTCGTAGCGGCTGCCGTGGGCGGCACGGCCGCGCACGAGGAGTTCGATCCAGGCGAAGCCGCGATGGGCGGGGCAGATGGCGAGCCGTGTCGGTTCCGTGACGATGGCGGCGTCGGCGCCGATCCCGGCGGCGATGATCGCTTCGGTGCCTTGGCTCCGGTACTCCTCGTCGGTCACGGCGGTGACGATGACGGTGCCGGCCAGTCCGTCACGCGCGGCGCGTGCGGCGGCGCTGCACATCGCGGCGACGCCCGCCTTCATGTCGGCGCTGCCGCGGCCGTACAGCCGTCCGTCGCGGAGCTGCGGGTCGAAGGGCGCGTGCGACATGCCTTCCACGCCGACCGTGTCGAGATGGCCGTTGAGCAGGAGTGACCGGCCCGCCCCCGTGCCGCCGATGCGCGCCACGACGTTCGGGCGGCCGCCGCCGGAGTCCTGCAGGGCGACGTCGAACCCCCAGTCGGCGAGCACGCGCGCGAGCAGTTCCGCGCACGCACCTTCCCCCGGGCCGTCGAAGACGAGCGACGGGTTCCGGGAATCGATCGCGACGAGGGCGCGCGTGAGGGCGACGGCGTCGCCGAATGGGACCGAACGCGAAGGCATCGGGGGTGACCGGCGAAACGGGAGCGCACCGCGGTGCGGCGCGCTCCCGTCTTCAGGAGTGGAGCGGACTACTTCTTTGGCGCGGGCTTCTTCGCTGCGGCCTTCGGCTTGGCGGCGGGCTTGGACGCGGGCTTGGACTTCGCTGCCGGCTTGGCGGCAGCTTTGGCGGCGGGCTTCTTTGCCTCCGGCTTGGCGGCGGGCTTCGATGCCGCCTTCGGCTTGGCGGCCTCCGGAGCCTTGGCGGCCACAGGCGGCTTGCCCTTGTGCTTCTTCGCCCACGCGTCTTCCGCTTCGCGGATGAGCTTGTCGGCTTCGTCCTGCGTCATCTGGCCGCGGCGCACCATATACTGGACGAGGTCGCGCGCGCTTTCGATGGCGAACGCGGTCAGTCCGGCGGCCGCATTGATGACTTCCTTCATCGCCGCGGCCATCTTGCTGCCGGCTTCGAGCGAGATCTCCTGGGCCTTGGCGGTCATCTCCGCGACGGTGTCGCGGACATCGGCGCCACGATGCCCCGGGTGCCGGCGGACGGGAGGAATCACCGTGCCAGCGGGAGCTTCGGCGGGGAGGGGCGGTTGTGGCAACTTATCGGGCATTCGGACCAACTCCGTGCACGAGCAAGACACCGGGACACACCGGCATCAATGACCACGCAATCCGGCACGAACGTGGCCGGGAAGTTGCAAAAGAAAATTGCGTGGAGGGAATGGGCCAAGTATATGGATTAAGTGGCCCGAGGCAAGTGACGATGTGACAATAAGAAGAGGATTTTTGCGATCTTTTTTCGGCAGCAATCTTATTCTGGTGCAACAGGTACGACACAGCATAATGACATCAACGCAGTACACTAGCGACATTATATGACTTCTCCGTTAAAAGGCGTCCGTGTTCTCGATATGTCCCGAATTCTCGCGGGGCCGCTCGCGGGGATGATTCTCGGAGATTTGGGCGCCGAGGTCATCAAAATCGAGCGCGCTGGCCGCGGCGACGACACCCGAGGATGGGGCCCGCCGTTCGACGATCGGGGGCAAAGCGCGTACTTCCTCAGCTGCAACCGCAACAAGCTGAGCCTCGGAGTGGACCTGGATGCCCCGGCCGATCAGCATCTCGTCCGCACGCTCATCGAGGGCGCGGATGTCGTCATCGACAACTTCCGGCCCGATGTGCTTCGCAAGCGTGGGCTCGATCCGCTCGCGTTGCTCGAACAGCATCCTCGGCTCATCTGGTGCACGATCACCGGGTTCGGGCTCGGCAGCGACCGTCCCGGCTACGACTTCGTCGCGCAGGCGGAGTCCGGGTGGATGTCGATCACGGGCGATCAGATGGGCGATCCCATGAAGTCGGGCGTCGCGCTCGTCGACGTCATCACGGGACGTGACGCGGCCATCGCCATCCTTGCGATGCTCGCGGGTGGAAGGCGGGGGCCGGCGTCGGCGCGTCGCCTGCACGTTTCGTTGCAGCACAGTGCCGTGAGCGCGCTCATCAACGTCGCCCAGAACGCGCTCGTGACCGGTGCCGAGGCCACGCGGTGGGGGAATGCGCATCCGAACCTCGTGCCCTATGAGCTCTTCGACACGGGCGACAAACCGATCGTGGTCGCCGTCGGGAGCGACGCGCAGTTCGCCGCGCTCGTGGAGGCGCTCGACATCCCGATGCTGCGCGATGCGAAGTTCGCGACGAACGCGGCGCGGCTCGCCAACCGTGAGACGGTGACGGGGGCGATCCGTCTGCGGCTCATCACGGCGGGTTCCGAGGAGTGGCTGGGCCGGCTGCGCGAGGCGCACATCCCGTGCGGCGTGGTGCGCACGGTCCTCGAGGCGCTCCAGGACGTGTCGGCCTCCGAACTCACCGGGGTGGCCCCGCTCGCGCCGGGTTCCGTGCGCCGCGTGCCGCCGACGCTCGACCAGCACGGCGCGCTCATTCGGGAAAAAGGGTGGGACGGCGTCGCGCCGGAGTGAGTCGGCGGTGTACAATCCACGCATGATGTTTCGTCTGCTGCGTCGCGCCGCGTCCGCCCTCTCGCTCTTCGCCTGTGTCGCATGCGAGGGGCGTGACTCGCATCTCGTGGGCCCGAACGGGTCGTCCGCGTTCGCGACGTACGTGGCCGTCGGCACGAGCATCTCGATGGGGGTGCAGTCGGCGGGTGTGACGGCCTCGACGCAGGCGCAGGCGTGGCCGGCGCTGCTGGCGCGGCAGGCGGGCGCGAGCTTCGCCATCCCGTTCCTTCGCCTGCCGGGGTGCACGCCGCCGGTCATCGCGCCGCTGCAGCTGGCGCGCTATCTGTCGGGTACGAGTGCGGTCGTGCGCGATACGAGCTGCGCGGGTGTGCTCGGGACCGCCACGCCGCCGCTGAGCAACCTCGCGCTCGCGGGTGCCACGGCATGGACCGCGCTGAATCTCACGCCCCGCACCGTCACGGCGCCGAAGAGCGGATACGACGCGGGCGACCGCGGCCGCTACGCCGCGGTGCTCGGCACCACGCAGTCGCAGGTGACGGCGATGCTCATCGAGGCGCCGTCGTTCGTGTCCGTGGAACTCGGCGCCAATGAGCTGCTCGGCGCGGTCACCACCGGACTCGTCGTCCCGGCGGCGGCATACGGCCAGACGGCGCCGTACACGTACGTGCCTGCCTCGGTGTTCGGGCCGGTGTACGCCGCGATCGCCGACAGTGTGAAGCTCACCAAGGCGCGCGCCCTGCTCTTTACCGTGCCGAAGCCCACGAGCCTCGTGTCGCTGCGTGCGGGCAGCGAACTCTGGGCCGACCGCGTCGCGCTCGCCGCGTACGGCGTGCTCGTCGCGTCGAACTGCGACGGCAGCGCGAACCTCGTCTTCACGGCGTCGCTCGTGCCGGGGCTCATCGCGCAGGCTCAGGGCACCGGCACGGCGCAGGCG
>CAIRBD010000654.1 GCA_903876745.1 uncultured Gemmatimonadota bacterium | reverse complement strand
TTCACCTTCGTGAGCATCGCGTCGTCGCTGCGGTACTGGGTCTGGCCCGCGCGGATGCGCGCCACGGCGCGGTTCGACTCGCTCACCAGATCGCGCACCTTCATGTTGTGCGCGAACTGTGCCCGCAGGTCGGCGAGCGTGATGCCGTCGGCCGTCACGCGCGGGTCCTCGATGAGTGTGAACTTCTTCGTGTCGCTCCACGCGCCCATCGTGAGCTTCACCTGATACGCGCCGGGCACCGCCATCGGGCCGTTGCCTCCCTCGGGCACGCGCTCGCTCTGCCACGGGCCGGGGTAGCGCAGGTCCCACGTGAAGCGGTGCATCCCCGCGCTCTTGTCGAGGCGCACGGGTCCGGCCGGCCGGCGCGGGCCGGCCTCTTCGTCGTCCGCGACCTCGGATGCGGCCTGCGTCACCGCGCCGGCCCCGGCGCTCGTGAATGACCGGACGGTCTTGCCCGCCGCGTCGAGCAGTTCGATCGTGATGTCCCCGGCCGGAGCGTTCGCGAGGTAGTAGTCGATCTGCGCGCCCGCCGCGGGATACTGCGCCGCCACGCCGCGCCCCATGCCGCCGCTCGCGCGGATCTTCATGCGCGTCGCCGTCTTCGGCGCATACAGCACCGCCTCGGCGCCGGCGAGCTTGTCGCTCATCTGGTGCAGCGACGTGAGGTTGTCGAGGATCCAGAACGCGCGCCCCTGCGTGGAGAGCACCAGATCCTTCGCGTGCACGGTGATGTCGGTGACCGGCGTGGCCGGCAGGTTGAGCTGCAGCTTCTGCCAGTGCGCGCCGTCGTCGAACGAGACGTGCATGCCGAACTCGGTGCCCGCGTACAGCAGGTGCGCGCGGTCGGGATCCTCGCGCACGACGCGGGTCGGTTCGTCGGCGGCGATGCCGTTGCCGCCCGTCGTGAGGCGCGTCCACGACGCGCCGAAGTCGTCGGTGCGATAGATGTACGGCGCGAAGTCGCCGAGCAGGAAGCGGTAGATGGCGACGTACGCCGTGCCCGCACGGTGCGGGCTCGGCTCGATGTTCTGCACGCGGCCGCCCGGGGCGAGCCCCATCGGCGTGACGTTCGACCATGTCTTGCCGTCGTCGCGCGTGACGTACACGAGTCCGTCGTTGGAGCCCGTCCAGATGAGTCCCTTCTGCACCGGTGACTCGCGGATGGCGTACAGCGTGCTGTACACCTCCTCACCCGTCGCGTCGCGCGTGATGGGCGTGCCGCTCGGCTGCTGCGGCTCCCCCGGCGGGAACGCGGTGAGGTCGGGGGAGATCTTCTCCCACGTCACGCCTTCGTCGCGCGTGCGGTGCAAGTACTGCGAGCCGTAGTAGAGCACCTTCGGGTCGTGGGGCGAGAGCGCCATCGGGCTCACGCGCTGAAAGCGGTAGATGAGCGAGTTGCCGCCATTGCCGTAGAGCGACTCGCCGCCCACCCAATACTGCTGCTCGTCGCCGCTCGTGAGGTTCATGCGCGAGAACTGTCCCTTGCACGAGCCGTATACGATGTTCGGGTTCTTGCTGTTGGGGAGGATGGGGCCCGTTTCGCAACCGGGTCCGGTGCGCCATTCCTCCGACTGCCCGCTGCCAAGCGGCAGGCTCGGCACGATGAGCGTGGTGTTGTCCTGCTGCGCGCCGTACACGCGGTACGGGAACTGATTGTCGGCCCACACCTGGTAGATCTCTGAGGTGGGCTGATTGTATTGCGTACTCCACGTAGCGCCGCCGTCGAGCGTGACGTTCGCTCCGCCGTCGTTCGACTGGAGCATGATGCGCGGATCGTTCGGGTTGATCCACAGATCGTGGTTGTCGCCGTGGGGCACGCGTTCGGTGCGGAACGTCTTGCCGCCGTCAGTGCTCTTGAACCAGCCCTCGTTGCCGACGTACACGACGTCGGGATTCTTCGGGTCCACCT
>CAIRBD010000653.1 GCA_903876745.1 uncultured Gemmatimonadota bacterium | reverse complement strand
TTCGACTGGCGGGCGATCTTCTGCACGAGCGTCACGAACGCACGGATCTGCTCCGTGGCGCGCGCAAGCGCCTCGGTGGCCTCGGCGCTCTCACGCACGTCCACGGTGAGCGCCTCGAGGCGCCGCGTGCTCTCGTCGAGCATCTCGTGGTTCTCGGTGGCGAGCGAGCGCAGCCGCTGATTGCGCGCGATGCCGTCCTGGGCGCCTGTGGTCACCGCGTCGGCGAGTTCGCTGAGGCGCGTCGCCTCGCCCGTCAGCTGCCGGATGGTCTCCGCCATCGTCCCGGCCTCGTCGCTGAGCGTGCCCGCCGTGCCGGCGATCCCCGACGCGGCGAGCGCCATGTGCTCCGTGCCGCTCGTGATCTCCTCCGCCAGCCGGGTGGACTCGTCGGCCGACTCCGAGAGCAAGGAGGCGAGCAGCCGCAGCTCCCTCGTCATCTCCACCATCGCGCGGGCGAGTCGGCCGAGCTCGCCCCCCTCACGGGCCGCCGCGGGCTCCTTGGTGAGGTCGCCGGCGGCGACCGCCTCAGCCACTTCGGCGAGCTCGGTGTGCTGGCGGCCGACGGCCGGCGAGATCACGAAGCGGAAGATCAGCGCCCCCGACTGCACCACCAGCGCGAGGGCCAAGCCAAGCAGCAGCCACCCCTCGGTGCCGTGCATCCAGTGCCCGAGTTCGTCGCGACCGAACCAGATCAGGACGACGAACGCGAGCGCGGAGAGCGAGCCGCTCCACGAGGCGATGCTGTCGATGATGTGCGTGCGCCGCGGCGGCGCGCTGCCCGAAGGCGAAGGCGCGCGCGAGTTTGTCCCGGCCGACGGTGCGGCTAGATTCCCTGTTCTCGTCTCGCTCATCCCGGCACCCGACATGACCGACTCCGTTATCCCGGCCGGCGCCCCCGGCGCCCCCGGCGAACCCGCGGGCTACGTGCCCGCTCTCGTCGAAGCGAAGTGGCGCGCCCGTTGGACCGACCGCCGCGACAACGTCGCCGACATCGCAGGTGCCCGTCGCCCGTACTACGCGCTGATGATGTTCCCGTATCCGTCGGCCGAAGGGCTGCACGTCGGGAACCTGTTCGCCTTCACGGGGAATGATATCTTCGCGCGCTTCCAGCGGCTACAAGGCTACGACGTCTTCGAGCCTATCGGATTCGACGCGTTCGGCATCCACTCCGAGAACTTCGCGCTCAAGGTCGGCTCCCATCCCATGGAGCTGATCCCGAAGAACGTCGCGAACTTCACGCGCCAGCTCGAGCGCGCCGGGCTGATGGTCGACTGGACCCGCACCGTCGACACCACGCAACCCGACTACTACAAGTGGACGCAGTGGGTCTTCCTCCAGCTCCACAAGCAGGGGCTGGCGTACAAGCGCAAGGCGGCCGTCAACTGGTGTCCCAGCTGCAAGACCGTGCTCGCCAACGAGCAGGTGGAGGGCGGCACCTGCGAACGGTGCGGTACCGTCGTCGAGCAGCGGTCCCTCGAACAGTGGTTCTTCCGCATCACCGACTACGCGGAACGTCTCCTCGGCAACCTCGACGGCCTCGACTGGTCCAACACCACCAAGACCGCGCAGCGCGGCTGGATCGGCCGTTCCGAGGGCGCCGAACTCCGGTTTCGCGTCCTGAACGTGATGGAAGACGCCGGCTCCGCCGCCGTGCATGTCACGGCGGAGATCTCCAGCGGCATCCATGAGATCGCCGTCTTCACGACGCGCCCCGATACGATCTTCGGTGCCACCTACCTCGTGCTCTCCCCGGAACACCCGCTGCTCGACGACGTGACGACGTCCGACCAGCAGGACGCCGTCGCCGCGTACCGCGACCACGCGTCCAGGCAGGACCTCATCTCCCGCAAGACGAACAAGGAAAAGACGGGTGTCTTCACCGGCAGCTACGCGCGCAATCCCGCGACGGGCGACCTGATCCCCGTGTGGTGCGCCGACTACGTGCTGATGGAGTACGGCACCGGCGCCATCATGGCGGTGCCGGGGCACGACGAACGCGATTTCGAGTTCGCCGTGAAGTTCGGCCTGCCCATCGTGCGCGTGGTGGCGGGCCCGGACCAGGACGCGCACACGCCGCTCACCGAGGCCTACACGGACGACGTCGGCGCCCGGCTCTGCAACAGCGAGCACTTCGACGGCTACCCGGTGGACGAGGCCAAACGCCAGGTCACGGCGTGGCTCGAAGGCAAGGGACACGCCAAGGCGGTCGTGAACTTCCGCCTGCACGACTGGTGCATCTCGCGGCAGCGATACTGGGGTCCGCCCATCCCGATCATCTACTGCGATGCCTGCGGCACCGTGCCGGTGCCGGAGAAAGACCTGCCGGTGATCCTGCCGAACATCGCCGACTACCGCCCCGACGATTCGGGCATCTCACCGCTCGCGCGTCACGAAGAGTGGTACCGCGTGCCGTGCCCGCAGTGCGGCGCCAAGGCGCGGCGCGAGACCGACGTCAGTGACACCTTCCTCGACAGCG
>CAIRBD010000652.1 GCA_903876745.1 uncultured Gemmatimonadota bacterium | reverse complement strand
TCGAGGCGCAGCGAGTCGCGGCAGCCGAGGCCCGTGGGGGTCACCGCGCCCGTGTTCATGAGGGCGGCCCACACGGTGGCCGAGTCCTTCACATCATGGTACAGCTCGAAACCGTCCTCGCCCGTGTAGCCGGTGCGGCTCACGACCATCGGACCGCAGCCGGCCACGTGCCCTTCGGTGAAGTGGTAGTACTTGATGTCATCGAGCGCGACGTCGGTCAGCGGCTGCAGGATGGCCTGCGCTTTGGGACCCTGCAGGGCGAGCAGCGCGATGCGGTCGGAGATGTCCTCGAGCTTGCACTCGAACTTGCCGGCCTGCTTGCTGATGTGCGCGAAGTCTTTGTCCTTGTTGCTGGCGTTCACGACCATCATGATGTGGTCGGCGCCACGGTACACGAGGCAATCATCCTCGAAGGTCCCGCGCTCGTTGAGGAGGCCGGAGTAGTGCACCTGGCCGATCGCGAGCGCCGCCACGTTGTTGCTCGTCACGTAGTTCACGAACTCGAGCGCCTGCGGCCCGGTGATCTTGAACTCCCCCATGTGGCTTACGTCGAAGAGGCCGCATCCCTGCCGCACGGCGTTGTGCTCGGCGGTGATCCCCGCGGGGTATTGCACCGGCATCTCGAAGCCGGCAAAGGGGACCATCTTGGCGCCCAGGGCGACGTGCTGGGGATAGAACGGAGTGCGGAGAAGCTCAGTCATTTTGAACTACCTGGTGGACGGTAGGCGGTGGACAGTTGACCGTTCTCGTGAGCCGGCGGCCGACGGAGCGGGAGTGGGAATATGCCGAAGTGGCAGAGGTGTGGGTAGCGGTTATCCACCGACCCGCGATCGAGCCGGGCTCCCGCCGTGCAAATACGAGTGAAACTGTGCGGTATTGTGGTGGGAGCTCATTAACTGTAGAATCGGCATTGCCGGTTTCGAAGTCCTCCCGCCCCCCAGGCACGGCCAAGCCCCGATGAGTGCGCCATTGAACGACGTCACGCGCGATGTCAGCCACCAGTACGACCGTCTGCAGGTCTCGATCGAAAAACTCGCGCGCGATCGCAAGAAGGTCCGCAACTACCTGAACTACGGCTACACCAACTCGCGCTCGGAGAGCTACGAGCAGCGTCAGGAGAACCTGTGCGCGGCCGTCTTCGATGCCGCGGAGATCCAGCCCGCCGACGTCATCGTGGACGTGGGATTCGGCAGCGGCGAGCAGGACTTCTTTCTCGCCCGCACGCGCCCCTTCGCGTCGCTCACGGGCTTCAACATCTCGGCACGTCAGGTGGAAGCGGCGGCGCGCCGCGCCGCGGCCGAGGGGCTGAGCGACAAGCTGCGCTTCGAGCTGGGCGAGGCCGAGGCGTTGCGCGGCGTGCCGGACGCGTCAGTCGACAAGCTGCTCGCCATCGAGTGCGCGTTCTATTTCGACCGCGAGCGCTTTTACGCGCGCGCCGCGCAGGTGCTCAAGCCGGGTGGACGCGTGGTGCTCGCCGACATCGCCTTCGACGACCGCGCGGGGTTCATGCAGGGGCGCGCCGACCTGCGCCGCGTGGGGACACGCTCGTCCAACCGTCGCATCTGGGAGCGGCACTTCCGCACCCACGAGGTGCGCTGCATCAACCGGTTCACCCGTCCGGGAACACAGCTCACGGTGCGCGAGATCATCCGGCTCGTGCCGGGAGGCGGGTTCACCGGCCCGGAAGTGCGCGAATGGGCGAAGCTCGCCTTCTACACGCAGCTCGTGGCACTCGGCCAGATGGTGAACGCCATCCGCTACGATCTCGTCGTGCTCGAGAAGCCGGCCGCATGACGGCGCGGAGTCTCGCATGAACGTGCATCGGTCCGCCGTCGCCACGGCGCTCGCGTCGGCGTACCGCGTGGAGCGGGAGCTCGGACGCGGCGCCACCGCCATCGTCTTCCTCGGCGAGGACATTCGGCATCAGCGCAAGGTCGCCATCAAGGTGCTGCGCGACGAACTCGCCGAAGCGCTGGGCGCCGAGCGTTTTCTGCAGGAGATCCTGCTCTCGGCGCGGCTCGCGCATCCGCACATCGTGCCGCTGCTCGACTCGGGCGAACGCGGCGGTTTCGTCTTCTACGTGATGCCGGCGATCGAGGGGGAGACGCTGCGCGAGCGGCTCGAGCGCGACAAGCGGCTCGGGATCCCCGAGGCGATGCGCTTCACGTCGCAGCTGGCCGACGCGCTCTCGTACGCGCACGAGCAGCACATCGTGCACCGCGACGTGAAGCCGGAGAACGTGCTCATCTCGCGGTCGGGGCACGCGCTGATGCTCGACTTCGGCATCGCGCTCGCCATCACGGCGAGTGGCGTGGAGCGCATCACGGCCACGGGATTCTCGCTGGGGACGCCGGCGTACATGAGTCCGGAGCAGGCGGCGGGGGAGCGCGAGGTGGATGCGCGCTCGGACCAGTACTCGCTGGCGATGATGTGCTTCGAGATGCTCACGGGGGAGGCGGCGTTCGCCGGTCCGTCGCTGCAGGCGAGTCTGATGCGGCGGTTCACCGAGGCGGCGCCGAGCGCGCGCGAACGCCGCCCGGAGCTGGGCGTCGTGCAGGACGAGGCGCTGCGGCGGGCGATGTCGGTGGATCCCGACCATCGCTTCGCGACGACGGCGGAGTTCGTGGCGGCGCTGCTCGGCTCGCCCACGGCAGCCAACGCCGCCGCCGGCGCCGCCGCCGTGGCGACTCCGGTCGTCGCGGTGCTCCCGCTGCACAACCAGACCTCGGACCCTGAGAACCAGTTCCTCGCCGACGGCATCGCGGAAGAGATCCTCTCCGCGCTGTCGCAGGTGAAGGGGCTGCGGATGATCGGGCGCTCGTCGTCGTTCGCGTTCCGGGGGCAGGCGGCCGACCTGCGCACCATCGCCGACACGCTGCGCGCGACGCACGTGCTCTCGGGGAGCATGCGGCGCGCGGGGAACAAGTTGCGCGTGTCGGCGGAGCTGGTGAACGCGACCGACGGTCAGGTGGTGTGGTCGCAGAAATACGACCGCGAGATGACGGACGTGTTCGCGATCCAGGACGAGATCGCGGCCGCAGTGGCCGACGCGCTGCGCATCGTGCTCGCGCCGCCGTCCACGCGCCCCACGCACACGCCGAACCTCGCGGCGCACGAGCTGTTCCTGCGCGGCCGTTCGCTCTATCTGCTCGGCCCCGCGCGCTACGTGGAAGCGCGCGCGCTCATCGACCGCGGGCTGGCGATGGATCCGGCGTCGATGGTCGGACAGAGTCTGCTGGCCGGGTTCCTCGCGAACACCGGCGTGTTCGGCATGTCGCCGCCGCACGAGGCGTTCCCGCAGGCGAAGGCGATCCTGCGCACCGTGCTCGATCAGGGCCCTGACGCTTTCGCGCTGTACGTGCAGGGGATGATCGCGATGTTCTACGACTGGGATCTGCCGCACGCGCGCCGCTGGCTCGGCGAGTCGCTGCGCTTCTCCGAGCGCGCGCGCGCGATGCACGCGTTCGCGATGTCGCTCGCGGGGGATTTCACCGGCGCCGCCGCCGAAGCGGCGCAGGCGCTCATCGCCGATCCGTTCGAGCTGAACAACCGGTTCATGCACGTGGACGTGCTGCGGTTCAGTCGGCGCGCGGCCGATGCGTTGACGGAGGCGCGCCGCGCCATCGAGTTGTTCCCGCAGTCGAGCCATCTGCAGTTCCAGCTCGCGCAGCTCCTCGGCGCGGCGGGGGAAGCCGACGAGGCCCTGACGTGGGCGCGGAAGTCGGCGGCGGGGCGCCACGCGCTGGGCACGGCGGTATTGGTGGGACTTCTCGCCGACAGGGGCGAGACGGCCGAGGCGCGCGCGCTGCTCGAGGCGGCGACCGCGCAGGCCGCCGTGCGCTTCGTCTCGCCGGTGAGCCTCGGGCTGATGCACGCCGCGCTCGGCGAACGCGACGCGGCGCTGACGCAGTTCGAGATCGGCGTGACGCAGGTGGATCCCTTCATGGTCACGCTGCGCCGCGACCCGATGTACGACCGCCTGCGCGATGAACCGCGCTTCGACGCCGTGTTGACCGCCGTCGGCATCTGAACGGGGCGCACGCCCCTCGACCGAGGTCGTCCCGATGACCCAGGCCCAGCGCGCGAGCGCGCTGCAATTCCGCAATGACGTGTTTCCCGCCGAGCTGGAGCAGATCGCGGCGCGCCGCGCCGCGCTCGGGATCGCTGCGCCGCCGGCGGCGAAGGAGCCATCCCCGGAGCAGGGGCTCATGGGGCTCGCGCTCTCGGGCGGCGGCATCCGGTCGGCGGCGGTCGGGCTGGGCGTCCTGCAGTCGCTCTCGGCGAGCGGCACACTCGCGAAGGTGGACTACCTCTCGACCGTGTCGGGCGGCGGGCTCATCGGCTCCACGGTCAGCTCCCTCCTGAGCCGGCCGGGCACGACACCGCGACTCGAGGACTTTCCGCTCGGGCATGTGGCCGGGGAGCTCGAACGGCCGGCCGTGCGCTACCTGCGCGACAACGACCGCTATCTGGCCCCCGGCGGGGCGCTCGATACGGTGCGACTGTCGGCGGTGGTGATCCGCGGCATCGTCGACAACTTCGCGCTGCTCGTGCCGCTCCTGCTGCTCGCCGTGCTCGGCACCGAACTGGCGTTCGTCGCGGCGTATCGCGTGGGGATGGACCGTCTGCGGCTGCTGCCGATGGCCGCGGGCGCGCTGTTCGCGCTGGCCGCGATGCTGCAGCCGGTGCTGTATCGCCTCGCGCCGCGCCGCTTCGACTGGCAGCAGCGCAACCGCTACGAGCTGTTCTTTGCCGCGTGCCTCGTGGCGCTCGGGGCGCTGCTCGTCGTGACGCCGCTGTTCATCGTTGTGCAGAACGCGATCGATCTCGACTGGTCGGGACTCACGCGGTTCGTGAACCGGCACGATACCGCGTGTCTTGCGGCCGTGGCCGGCGTGGCGGCGGTGTTCGGTCTCGCGGCGAAGGCGAGTTCCGATCAGGAGACGCTGAGCGGCAAGCTCGGCATCTACGCCATCGGGATGGTGGGATGGGTGCTCGTCGTGGGAACGTATCTGGCCCTCACACTCTTCGCGGTGGAGTCGCCGCGACTGCCGAACCGCATCGTGCCCTCGCTCGACAGTGGGCGCGTGACCGCGGAGGTGCAGCAGGCGTTCGCGGACAAGAACGCCGTCGTCGAACTGGGCGCGCCGATCACGGCGCGCGCGCGCGGGGCCTATCGCTGGTGGTACGTGACCGGCAACGGACGCCGCTGGTTCGTCGCGCAGTGGCGCGATCGCGTGAATCTGGTGAGCCTCTCCTGGTTCTGGCAGGCGCGCGCCAACTGGCTCCTGCTCGGCTTGGGGCTCGCCGGCCTGCTCTACGCCGGGCTGTTCGCGAATCCCAACGTCACCTCGCTGCACGGCTGCTTCCGCGACCGCATGAGCCGCACGTTCTCGTTCTCCGTGGCAGACGACGGCGCGATCGTGCCCGAGGATGCCCTCCGACTGTCGCAACTGAATCGCGCGGGCACGGCGGCGCCGTACCATCTCTTCAACACCGCGATCAATCTGCAGGGGCAGCCGAACCTCGACCTCGGCGGGCGCGACGCCGATTTCTTCCTGCTCTCGCGCGACTATTGCGGGTCGCCCACCACGGGCTACTGCCGCACGCACGAGTTGGAGAAATACGATCGCACGGTGAATCTCGCGACGGCGATGTCGATCTCCGGTGCGGGGCTCGCACCCAACGCCGGCACGCAGACGGTGGCGCCGCTCGTGTTCCTGCTCACGCTGCTCAACCTGCGCCTCGACTATTGGATGCCGAACCCCGCGTGGGTGCGGAGCACGAACATCGCCCGCCGCACGCGGCTGCTCGCGAGCGCCGGCCCGCGCAGCCTGGCGCGCGAGGCGCTCGGCCAGCTCGACGCGCGCGGTGCGTTCGTGAACCTGTCGGACGGCGGCCACATCGAGAACCTCGGCGTGTACGAGCTGCTGCGCCGGCGCTGTCACACGATCATCGCCGTGGATGCGAGCGAGGACCCCGCGATGACGTTCGACGGGTTCGTGACGCTGCAGCGCTACGCGCGGATCGACCTGGGCATCGAGATCCGCATCGACCTCGACCCGCTGCGCCTGAATGAGGCTGGGCACAGCACCGCGCACGGCGTGGTGGGCGAGATCGACTACGGCGGCGGCCGCACGGGGACGCTCATCTACCTCAAGTCGTCGGTCATGGGCAACGAACCGGAGTCGATCCGCGCGTACCGCGCGGCGAACCCCACGTTCCCGCAGGAATCGAGCGACAACCAGTTCTTCACCGAAGCGCAGTTCGAGGCGTACCGCGCGCTTGGGGAGTTGATGGCGTCGAGCACGGGGTTCGCGACGGCAGCCAGCGCGTAGCCAGCGCGTAGCCGGCGCTCGCGGGCGCTCTACGGGTGGCCGCGGGCACCATTCGGTGCCCCGCGCCATTCTTAATGTGTGCGCACTCTCCAGATCATCCTCGCCCTCGGTCCGTACGTCGCGTCCTTCTTCCGTGACCGCCGGCGGTGGCTGTGGTGGGGCCGCCCCGTGTCGCGATCGCCCCAGTACCACGCCCGCCGTGCCCGCGGCCTCGTCGCCTCGATCACGGCGCTCGGCCCCACGTTCGTGAAGCTCGCGCAGGTATTCGCCTCGCGCGCCGACCTCATCCCCGAGCCATACCTCGGCGAACTCGGCACGCTCGTCGATGCCGTGCCGCCGTTCCCCGTGGAAGAGGTGGAGCGCATCGTCGCGGAGGCGTACGGCCGTCCCGTGGGGCAGGTGTTCGAGACGTTCAACCGGGTGCCCGTCGCCGCCGCGTCGCTCGGCCAGGTGCACCGGGCCACCCATCACGGTCGCGACGTGGCGGTGAAGATCCTGCGCCCCGGCATCGAGCGCATCATCGAGCGCGACCTCGCGTCGGCGCGCCGCATCCTCGGTTGGGTGAACGACCGCTGGAACCATTCGCACGTGCGCGGGCTGCTCGCCGTGGTCGAGGAGTTCTCGGCGCGCATCCACGAGGAGCTCGACTTCCGGCTCGAGGCCGAGTTCGCCGAGGAGATCGGTCGGAACTTCGCCGGAAACCGGAACGTGATCATCCCGGGTGTGGTGCACGAACTCACGCGGCAGCGCGTGCTCGTGCTCGACTTCATGGACGGGGCGCGGATCGACAAGCTCGACCCCGCGACGGTGAACGTGAAGTTCCTCGTGCAGACGCTCGTCGAGGTGTACGTGCAGATGATGCTCGTCGACGGCCTCTTCCACGCCGACCCGCACCCGGGCAACCTGATGGTCGCCCCCGACGGGCGGCTCGTGCTGCTCGACTTCGGCATGGTGGTGCGCGTCGAACAGGCGACGCGCGGCGTGCTCACCCGCACGGTACTCGCGGCCATCCGTCGCGATCCCAAGGGCGTGGCCGACGGTTTTCACGGCCTCGGGCTGATTGTTCCGGGGACGGACGACGACACCGTGCAGCGGCTCGCCCAACTGCTCATCGTGAACGCGTTCAGCAAGACGACGACGAAGGAGCGCATCGACGCGCTGCTGGCCGACCGCGTGATGAAGACGCTCTACGATTTCCCGATCCAGTTGCCGCGCGACATGGTGTACTTCGCCCGCACGGCGGCGCTGATCGAGGGCGTGGGCACCAGGTACGATCCGTACTTCCAGGCGATCCCCATCGCGAGCCCCGTCGTCATGCGCATGCGCACGAGGATCCTGCGCTCGGTGGGGGAGGCGGCGAGGCCCACCCCCGAAGAACTCGCCACGGTGGCCGGCTACGCGCTGGGCACGGTGGCGCGCTGGGTCGTAGATTCGTTCGATTCCGTGAAATCCAATTTCACCTCACCGAGGTCACCGCCGATGCGCCGTCGTCCCCCCGCCGTGTCTACCGTCGTCACCGTATTCGCCCTGCTGTCGCTGGCGGCCGCGCCCCGCTTTGCCAGCGCGCAGGCGCTGCCCACGGTCGAGCAGCAGATCGCCGCCGCCACGCTCCCGCTCCCGAAGGACCTTCTGGACGGTGCGACGGTGATGGGATACAAGACGAAGGACAAGCTCGAAGTGATCCGCCCGGGGACCGGCGGGATGATCTGCCTCGCGCTCTATGTGACGCGTCCGGACTTCCACGTGGCGTGCTACCACAAGTCGCTCGAGGCGTTCATGGCGCGCGGCCGCGAACTCACCGCGGCCGGGGTGAAGGATCCGCAGCGCGACAGCGTGCGGTTCCGCGAGATCCGTTCCGGTAAGCTCAAGATGCCGACCGTGGGCGCCCTCTACTCGCTGACGGGCAAGAAGGAGGACTACGACGCCGCCACGAACAAACTCAGCGGCGCGCGTCCGCTCGGTGTCGTCTACATTCCGAACTCGACGCCAGAGAGCACCGGCATCTCCGCACAGGCGATCCCCGGGCAGCCGTGGATCATGTTCCCGGGCACGCCGAAGGCGCACATCATGGTGATCGGCTCGATGACGCCGTAGGGCACCGTCCGGGGAGAAGAAGGAATTGACCGGCATCAGAGCGAGGCGGCTCATGGCTGTGGTGGGCTACGTGGCGTGCGCATTGGGCGCACGCCGCGCGGCCGCGCAGAGCGCCGGCCAGATCGGCGCGTGGGACGGGCTCATGCTCTCGCCGGTGGGTGCGCTGACGCCTGTCGCGCACGACCCCGGTGAGGTGTCGGCGGGCGCACGCGAGATCTCATTGCGCTACGGCCGTTGGCACTACGACGCCGACGACGCCGTACACGACAATTTCGGAGTGACCTGGACATACCACTTCGGGTTCGCGCGATCGCAGCTCTCGCTCACGGCAGCGTACGGCCTGACCGAGTGCCCGACGTGCTCCGGCTGGGTCATGGGTGGCGTCGAGCTGCAATCCGGGCTGTGGAGCCACAGCGTCGCGACGACGTGGGGGCGGCCCGCGACGCTCGGCGTCGAGGTGCGGGGCGCGGCCGGCGGCGCGCGGTATCGCGGGACCGACGCAGCGAGCGCGTTCTCGTTCGCCGCGGCGGTGCCGTTGGAGCTGTCGCTGCCCGTGTTCTCTTCGTCCCGGGTGACCGCCTCCATCGTGCCCGGCGCCGGATACGGGCGGATCGTCGGCGTGGATGTTGTCCAAGGCGGCGTGCTGCCGCTCATTGGCGCATCGGTGGGCCTGACCATCACGTCGCGATTCAGCGTCAACCTCGGCGTGCAGCGCATCCTGCTCGCCGGCACGCCGACGCAACTGGGCACCGCACTCTCGTGGAACTTCGGTAACCACGGCGGGCTTCGGCCGTGACGCGCGCCGCGTGGCTCGCGACCGGCCTGGCGTGCGTGACGCTCGGCTGTTCGGTCGACGGCATCACCGGCGGCGGCGAGGGCGGGATCTGGACAGCAGGGTTGTCAACGCACGCCGTCACGGTCGGCACGCGCAACCGCAGCTATGCCGTGCGCGTACCGCCTCGCCGGCTGCTGCGCGCCTCGGTACCGGTGGCCTGGCCGCTCGTGATCGTGTTGCACGGCAGTGCGGGCGACGCGGGCGCGATCGAGCAGATGTCGGCGATGGACTCGCTCGCCGACGCGAACCTGTTCCTCGTCGCCTATCCCAACGGGACCGGCGGGGAGTTCAACCTGTATCCGCCCGACTGGAACGCCGGCACCTGCTGCGGCGGAGCGTATCGCGACAACGTGGACGACCTCGGGTTCATCACGGCGCTCATCGCGCAGATGTCCGCGAAGGTCCCGGTCGACCCGCGACGCGTATACGTCGCGGGATTCTCGGCGGGCGGGCGGTTGGCGTACCACGCGGGGTGCCAGTTGAGCGCGCCGATCGCCGCGATCGGCGGGGTGTCGGGCAGCCTCGTCGACGACGCGTGCGTTCCCACGAAGGGTGTTCCGCTGTTCGCCGTGCACGGCACCGACGATCCCGAGGTCGCGTTCGATGAACCCGCACCCCCGCCGATCGGCGTCGTCCCCCTGCTTGCCGGTAATCTGCCGCCGGCCGTCCAGTACTGGACGGCGCTGAACAAGTGCACCGCGGGCACGAACCTCACGGTGTCGTTGAGCGTGGTTCGGACGGTGTTCACGGCGTGCCCCAACGGCGAGGTCCAGTTCTACGCGGTCCGCGGCGGTTCGCACGGGTGGCCGGGCGGGCCCGTCGACCCCGGCTCGCAGCCGCCGATGAACGAACTGAAAGCGTCCGTCCTGATGTGGCAGTTCTTCAACCGCAAGGTGCGATAGACCCGATGCTTCATTCGCCGGTCATTCGTCGATGGCGTTCGACGGTCCACGCGTGGAGCGCCGCTCTGGCGCTCGCGGCCGCCGCCGGCTGCTTCCGTCCGGAACCGTCGCCCTACACGCCGCGCGATCCATCACTCGCCGGACTCCCGTTGTTCTTCTATCCGTCCGCGGTGCGGGGCACGCCGGCGCGCGCGTTCGTCTTCTTCGTCGGCAACGACATCGGATTCTGGGGCGCGCACCAGGATCTGGCGAAGCGGCTCGCCGGGGCGGGCTACGACGTCGTCGGCATCGACGTGAAAGTGTACTTCGACCGGTTGCCGGAGAACGAGCCCGCGCGCTCGGCTGCGTTCGCCGACAGCGTGCGCTCGATGATCACGCGCGCGCGCCGCGAGCTTGGTGCCGACTCGATCCCCGTCGTCCTTGGCGGGCATTCGCTTGGCGCGGAGGTCGCGGGGTGGATGGCCGTGCACGCGGCGCCACCTGGCCTGGCGGGAGTTCTGCTGATCAGTTCACGCAGCCGCGGGCATCTGCGGGCGACGCTCTCCGACGTCGCGAACCGATCGGCGCCGAGCGAAGCGGGGAGCTACTCGGTATCGGAGAACATCGCCGCGCTCCCCGGTTCCGTGCGCGTCGCGCTCGTGCGCAGCACGGACGATCGGTTCCGTGCCGCGGACGCCGAGTTCCTCCGCGCCGGCGCCGGCCGC
>CAIRBD010000651.1 GCA_903876745.1 uncultured Gemmatimonadota bacterium | reverse complement strand
TTTCCCTCCCCCTCCCCCTCTTACTGATACTGCACGTAGAGCGGCCGAGGATTCAACTTCAGAATCTGCCCGATCGGCGTCCGCGGCTCATCGTTCTTCGACTTGTAGAACTGCTTCCACCCCACGAACTGCACCGGCTCTGCCTTGATCCACTTCATGAAGGTGTTGCGCTTGAGCCAGGGGGGGCCGAAGCCGTCCATGTCCATCACGATCTGCACGCGCGGGTCGAGCGTGATGTTCTTGTAGTTCGTGATGCCGCGCTGGGTGAACCGGTGCACCACGAGCACCTTGGGCGTGAGCTTGTACTGCGTCACGAGCTCGGCGAGGAAGCTCCGGGCGTAGTTCACGTCGGCGGCGTCGAACGTGCCGATCTTGGTGCCCGGCACCCGGCCGTCCTTCATCGAGAACTCGGGATCGATGCCGAGGTGGAAGTTCGGCCGCATGAGGAAGCGCGCCAACCGGGGCAGCTCGTCCTGCAGCGTGCTCTGGCCGACCTGCACGTCGAGGAATACGAGTGCGTTCCGCTTGGAGGCCCAGCCGGCCACCTTCTCGATCAGTGACGAGTCCATGCGCAGGCGGTAGTGCCCGTCTTTCCCTGGGCCGCCCTGCGCGACCACGGCGATGAGGTGCAGGGCGGGCTGCACGGGAGTGGCGGGGTCGGCCTGGGTCCAGGCCGCCACTTCCTCGTCGAGCCGGCGCAGCATCTCGTCGGGCGCGTACTCGCCGAGGACGCCCATCCGCGTGGAGAGCGGGTTGCCGTAGTAGGCGATGATGCGCTTGCCGGGCAGGATGGAGCCCGGCAGCGGTGCGGGGCCCTTCACGGGCCATTTGCTGTTGAGGATGGAGTCCTCGCGCGCGTGCGCGAGGCTGTCGGGATCGGCGAGCTGGGTCTTCCACGAACCTTGCTTCGAGGCGCCGTGTTTGGCGCCTTTCGTGGTCGAAGCGGCCTTGCCACCCTTCGCTTTGGTGGCTTTCGGTGCGGCCGTGTCGGCCACCGGGGGACGCTGTGTGGTGTCCTGCTGGGCCGCCATCACCGGCGGCAAGAGCAGTGCGATCGAGAGCGACAGGATCTTATAGGGCATCACTCGTGCCGACGACCGGACATCCCGCGCCGTCACGGCGTGGTGATCTCGATGCGATGGTCGGCGCGCACGACGTATTGTCCGGCCACCGTCACCTCGAGCTGCACGATGTACGACCCCTTGGTGAGCGTCGTGATGTCGAGTTCCAGCGCGCGCTGCGACATGGTCGAGCCGCGCGCCGACAGATCCTGCACGCTCACGCTCACGGGTGTCGCCTCGCGCGCCAGCTTGAGCGCTTTGGCCTGCCGCCGGAAGAACCCGGCCTCCTCCACTTCCTTCACCACGGTGAGCGAGATCGTCATCTGCTCACCCTGCGGGTCGGTGCCGTAGGCCTCCCAGTACACGCCGAGTTTCTCGTCGGCGCGCAGTCGCTCGGTGGGGTGCGCGTGCGGCGCGGCCTCCTCCGCCGACTGCGGGATGGTGCCATACGGTTTGAAGAAGAGCAGATCGCTCAGCGTCACCCGGGTGCCGACGGCGAACGGTGGATTCGCGCCGTACCGTGCGCGCGCCACCGCGTGCTTTTCCGGCGCCGTGACCTCGGCGCTCATCAGCAGCGGTCCCCACGGCGCCTTCACGGAGAGCACGCCGCGCTGCGGCGCATCGTGCAGCCGCGCCACGTAGTCGCGCGTCGCCGAGTTCGGTGTGACGACGAGCGCCGCGTCGAGCTTGGCGCCCGCGAGTTCCTTGGCGGAGTGCGCGTCGTACGACATCACTACATACGCGCTGTCGCCGCGCTTGAACACGGCCTTCTGGTGCTCGAGGATGACGAGCGACTTGGCGTACGGCGGCGCGTAGCGACCCATCACGGGCGGGAGGTGGAGGCGCCAGTTGGTGGAGTCGGACATCGACGGATTGTTGAGCACGAAGCCGGCCGGGATCATCCGATAGGCGGGCACGGGTTCGCTCGAGATGACGTCCACGACGGTCTGGCCGCCATCGCCGCCGCGCATCCCGCCGCGCATGCCCATCCCACTCAGCCCGCCCGAGCGCCGCGTGTTCTGACGCGCCCACTGCCGTGCCCAGCCGAAGCGGAGGAGGAGTTCCTTCTCGTCCTCGCTGAACCCGTTCTGGTGCGGCGAGGCCGCGTCCTGCAGCATGAGCGTCATCGTCCAGCGCGCATACCACTCGGTGCGCGTGTCGTTGCCGGGGCGCCCGTACAGCGTCCGGGCGAGGGCGAAGGTGCGGTCCTCGATCGCCGTGCGCTTGGGGTCGCCGCACGGCAACCGACGGTACTGCTGGCGCGCGTCATCGTCGAGGAGCATCGAGAAGTCGCGCCACTGACAGCGGTCGCGCGGCATCATCTGCTGGAGGGCGACGGCGTACACGCTGTCGCTGCGCGCGTCCTCGCCGAGCATGTGGTAGGAGAAGCCGATGAGGATGTCGCACCACCAGCCGCCCGTGCCGCACTCCTTGGCCGCGGTGAGCGCCTCGGCGTAGCGCTCCGACTCCGCGAGATAGCGCACGCGCTGCGCCGAGATCCACCGGTCTTCGGGCATCTCGTGCGCGAACGCGTCGAGTGAGAGGATGAGCTGCGCGCGCGCGTCCGCGATCTCCTTGGGTTCAGGCGGGCCCGGGCGCTCGTCGTACCAGTAGCACCAGTTCCCCACGCGCTCGTCGCAGTTGGCGGGCGCGCTCGTGCGGGCACTGGGCAGATGCAGGAGGCGGTAGCGTTCGAACTCCCCCTGCGTGCGGTGCGCCTCGCCCAGGGTGTTCCCGAGCGTGGCGTCCGTGGCGCCGCCGGCGCCGGCGCCGGGGGCACGGATGATCTGCGCCCCGGCCACGGAGGCGGAGACGGCGAGCAGGATGGCGATTCGGCGAACTGGCATGGTGGTTGTATACACCCACACAACAATAATTGCACCACGCTATCTTTGCCCGATGCCTGACATCGTCTTCGAATCCCTGCATCCCGAGGTCGCGCCGCCCCAGCGGGCCACGGCGGGCAGCGCCGGGTACGACCTGGCCGCCTGCCTCGCCGGTCGTACCTCGCGGGTCTGGAACGCCGGCGTGATGCGTGACGTCCCCTCCTCGGCGGCGGGCACCCTCACCCTCGCCCCGGGGGAGAAGGCGCTGGTGCCGCTGGGGTTCAAGGCGCAGCTGCCGCCGGGCTACGAGGCGCAGATCCGCCCGCGGTCGGGGACGAGCGTCAAGACCGACCTCGTCATCGCGAACGCTCCCGGCACCGTCGATGCCGATTACCCGGACGAGTGGTGCGTGCCGGTGAAGAACGGCGGCCCGCTGCCGCTGGTGATCACGCACGGCGACCGGATCGCCCAGATGGTCATCTCGCGTTTCGAGGTGCTCGGTTTCAGCGTCGGCACGGTGGGGCGGAGTAC
>CAIRBD010000650.1 GCA_903876745.1 uncultured Gemmatimonadota bacterium | reverse complement strand
CGAACAGTTCCTGTTCTTCACGCAGTTCCACGCGCTCAAGCGCGCCGCCACCGAGCGCGGCATCCGCCTCATGGGCGACCTCCCCATCTACGTCGCCCACGATTCGGCCGACGTGTGGGCGAACCCCGAGCTATTCAAGCTCGACGCCAAAGGGCACTGCATCGTGCAGGCCGGCGTGCCGCCGGATTATTTCAGCGCCACCGGTCAGCTCTGGGGCAATCCCATCTACGACTGGGACGCGATGGGCGTGCGCGGCTACGACTGGTGGATCGCGCGCATGCGCGCCGCGTTCGAGCTGTTCGACGTGGTGCGCATCGACCATTTCCGCGGCTTCGAGGCATACTGGGAGGTGCCGGGCGCCGACACGACCGCCGTGAACGGCCGCTGGGTGCACGGCCCGGGCAAGGCGCTGTTCACCGCCATCGAGAACGCGCTGGGCAAGCTCCCCATCGTCGCCGAGAATCTGGGCCTCATCACGCCCGAGGTCGAGGCGCTGCGTGAGCGGTTCGGCTACCCCGGAATGAGCATCCTGCAGTTCGCGTTCGGCACGGACGGCTCGGCGAATGATTTCCAGCCGCACAACTATCCGCGCGAACGCGTGGTGTACACGGGCACGCACGACAACGACACGACGGTCGGCTGGTGGAACTCGACGGGCGGCGGCGATTCGACGCGCAGCGCCGACGACGTGGCCCGGGAGAAGGACCACGCGATGCGCTACCTCGGCACGGACGGACGGGAGATGCACTGGACGCTGATGCGCACGGCGCTCGCCTCGGTGGCGAGCACGGTGCTCTTCCCGCTGCAGGACGTGATCGGGCTCGGGAGCGAGGCACGCATGAATCTGCCCGGGCGGCAGTCGGGCAACTGGCAGTTCCGTTTTTCGTGGGACCAGCTCACCGCAGACAACACCCGCCGCCTCCGCGCGCTGGTGGACCTTTACGAACGCTAGCCCGAGAGGCGACATGGCGGCCGACCAACGGACGAAGTTCTCGACGATCTGGAACATGAGTTTCGGGTTCCTGGGCATCCAGTTCGGCTGGGGCCTGCAGATGGCCAACATGAGCGCCATCTACGAGTACCTGGGAGCGAAGCCCGACCAGATCCCCATGCTCTGGCTCGCGGCGCCGTTGACCGGGCTGCTCGTACAGCCGATCATCGGCCACCTCAGCGACAACACCTGGTCGCCGCGGTTCGGCCGCCGTCGTCCGTTCTTCCTCGTGGGCGCGATCCTCAGTTCCCTCGCGCTCATCGCCATGCCCAACGCGGGCAGTCTGTGGATGGCGGCGGGGCTTCTCTGGATCCTCGACGCATCGATCAACGTGTCGATGGAGCCGTTCCGCGCGTTCGTGTCGGACCTGCTGCCACCGAAGGAACGCACGCGCGGGTTCGCGATGCAGAGCTTCTTCATCGGGCTCGGTGCCGTGATCGCGTCAGCACTGCCGTGGATGATGACCAACTGGTTCGGTGTGGCGTCGAGCGCACCCGGTACCATCCCGACGACGGTACGGCTGTCGTTCTACCTCGGTTCCGCCGCCTTCTTCGGCGCGGTGCTCTACACCATCCTGACGACGCCCGAGAAGCCGCCCGTCGACCTCGCCGCGTTCAAGGCCGAGAAGGCGAAGAACGCCGGCATCGCCGCCGGCACGCGCGACATCATCGCCGCGGTGAAGGCGATGCCCGAGACGATGCGCCAGCTCGCGCTCGTGCAGATCTGCACGTGGCTCGGGCTGTTCTGCATGTGGCTGTACTTCCCGGTGGCCGTGGCGACCAACGTGTTCGGCGCCCCCGACTCGAGCTCGCCGCTGTACCAGAAGGGCGTGGAGTGGGCCGGCGTCTGCTTCGGGGCGTACTCGCTCGTCTGCTTCGCGTTCGCGTTCTTCCTGCCGCCCATCGCACGCAAGACGGGGCGCAAGGGCACGCACGCCATCTGCCTGCTCGCGGGCGCGGCGGGGCTCCTCTCGGTGTCGGTGATCTCGAACCCGAACTACCTGCTGCTCTCGATGGTGGGCGTGGGGATCGCGTGGGCGAGCACGCTGTCGATGCCGTACTCGATCCTCGCCGGCTCGATCCCCGCGGGGAAGACCGGCATCTACATGGGCATCTTCAACTTCTTCATCGTCATCCCCGAGATCATCGCGTCGCTCGGCTTCGGCTGGGTGATGTCGCACCTGCTCAACAACAACCGCATGGCGGCCGTGATCGCGGGCGGGTTCTTCCTGGCCCTCGCGGCGCTGCTCGTCACGCGCGTGACCGACCGCGCGGAGGCCGCCGCATGAGTTGGTCGCCGCGCCTCGCCGCGCTCGCCACTGTGGCCACGGTCGCCATCGCCGGACTCGCGCAGGCGCAGGCCCCCACGGTGGAGAAGGTGGATCCCCCCAACTGGTGGACGGGCTCCACGGTGAATCCCGTGCGCGTGCTCATCCGCGGCCAGCATCTCACGGGCGCCGCCGCCCAGTGTGCGCCACTGCAGTGCGGACGCGTGAAGGTGAACGCGGCGGGGACGTACGCGTTCGTCGACGTCACCATACCGAAGGCCGGCACGCCCGGCCGCTATCCGTTCACGTTGAAGACCGCTGGCGGCTCGGTGCAGGTTCCATTCGAGCTCAGCGCACCGCTGGCGCCGGCCGGACGCTTTCAGGGGTTCGGCAACAATGACGTGATGTATCTCATCATGCCCGATCGTTTCGCGAACGGCGATCCGTCCAACGACGATCCCGCCGTCTCGAAAGGACTGACGGACCGCAGCAAGACGCGGTTCTACCACGGCGGCGACCTCGCGGGCGTGCGGCAGAAGCTTCCCTACCTCAAGTCGCTCGGGATCACGGCCATCTGGCTCAACCCGATCTACGACAACAACAATCAGCTGAACCGCAAAGAGATGTACGACGGGCAGCCGATGGCCGACTACCACGGCTACGGCGCCACGGATTTCTACGGCGTCGAGGAGCATTTCGGCACGCTGCCCGAGTTCAAGCAGCTCGTGGACGACGCGCATGCGCAGGGGATCAAGATCATCCTCGACATGGTCGCCAACCACACCGGCCCGTATCACCCGTGGGTGAAGGACGCGCCCACGCCCACGTGGCTCCACGGCACGGACGCCAAGCACATCAACAACATCTGGCAGACCTGGGCGATCGCCGACCTGAGCGCCAACGACGAGGTGAAGCGGAACGCGCTCGACGGCTGGTTCGTGGACATCCTCCCCGATCTCAATCAGGACGATCCCGAAGTCGCGCGCTACATCATCCAGAACTCGCTCTGGTGGGTCGCGATGAGCGGCATGGACGGCATCCGCCAGGACACGTGGCAGTATGTGCCGCGCACGTTCTGGCGCGACTGGATGACGGCCATTCGCCGCGAGTTCCCCAAGCTGAAAGTGCTCGGCGAGGTCGCCGACGGCGACCCGGCGCACGTCGCCTTCTTCGAAGGGGGCCGCGCGCAGGCCGACGGCATCGACGAT
>CAIRBD010000649.1 GCA_903876745.1 uncultured Gemmatimonadota bacterium | reverse complement strand
GCGCGGCGCCGTCCGAGTAGTTTGCCCGCATGGATCGTCCGCCCCGTCCGCTGTACCGATCGAAGCCGTTCGTCTTCGGGGTGGCAATCACTGCCGCCGTGCTGTGGCTCAGTTCCGTGGGAGCGGTACTCACCTGGGGCATCGAGGACGACGCCGCGAAGGCGGACGCGATCGTCGTCATGGGAGCCGCGCAGTACAACGGGCACCCCTCGCCGGTCTTGCGTGCGCGGCTCGACCACGCGATCGCACTGT
This sequence comes from uncultured Gemmatimonadota bacterium, assembly GCA_903876745.1. Taxonomy (GTDB): domain Bacteria; phylum Gemmatimonadota; class Gemmatimonadetes; order Gemmatimonadales; family Gemmatimonadaceae; genus Fen-1231. The sequence goes on along the minus strand of CAIRBD010000649.1, from coordinate 17,975 downwards.
GGCAGCGGGGACTGGCTCCGCGCATGGTGCTGACAGGCGGTGCCGGTGAGGGCGATACGGCGAGCGAGGCAGCGGTCGGCCGACTGTATGCGGTGTCGCGGGGTGTGCCGGATACGGCCATTCTGCTCGAGAATGAGGGTCGCACGTCGTCTCAATCATTACGCTCGGCCGCCGACCTCTTGCACGCATTCCATGCACACACGGCGATCATCGTGAGCGACCCGTTCCATATGCTACGTCTCGAGATCCTTGGCCGCCGCTTCGGACTGGATCCACTGACGTCGCCTGCGCTGCCGACCCCGGGTTCGCGCCGACTGCTCCGACAGTGGGGCAACCTGTTGATCGAATCGTTGAAGGCGCCATTGGCACTCTTCGTCGACTGGTAAACCGTACTTCCAAGACTTCATGCAAATCCCCATCGCCTCACATCACCTGCCGAACGGCCTGATGGTCGTGCTCTCCGAGGATCATTCCGCGCCGATCGTGGCCGTGAACCTCTGGTACCACGTCGGGTCGGCGAACGAACGTGCCGACCGGACGGGTTTCGCCCACCTCTTCGAGCACATGCTGTTCCAAGGGTCAGCCCACGTCGAAGCAAACGAGCATTTCGAGTTGATCCAACGCGCTGGCGGCACGCTCAACGGATCGACCTGGCTGGAGCGCACGAATTACTTCGAGACGGTGCCGTCCAATCAACTCGCGATCGCGCTCTGGCTCGAAGCCGACCGGATGGGCGCCCTGCTGCCGGCGATGACGCAGGAAAAGCTCGACACGCAGCGCGATGTGGTGAAGAACGAGCGACGCTGGTCGGTGGACAATCAACCGTACGGCACCTGGTGGGAGCGCCTTCCGGCGTTGGCGTTCCCCGACACGCACCCGTTTCATCATTCGCTCATCGGGTCGATGGATCACCTGAGCGCGGCGAGTCTGGACGACATCGCGGACTTCTTCCGCACGTACTACACCCCAGACAACGCCGTACTGACCATCGCTGGTGACTTCGATGCCGCAACGACGCTCGCGCTGGTGATGGAGTATTTCGGCCCCATCCCGCGCGGCAACGGACGCCCTCCGCTTGCACCGATGGATTTGCCACCGACGTTCAGCTCCTGGCGCCGCGAAACCGTCGCGGACGACGTGATGGTGCCGCGCCTGTTCCTGGGATTCAGGGCGCCCGTCTTCGGCAGTGCCGAACACTACGCCGGCAGCATGTGCGCCGCCGTGCTCGGTTTGCGGAAAGGGAGTCGGTTGTACAGCTCGCTCGTGCGCGACCGCGAGATCGCGTCGGACGTCGGTGCGTTCACATACGACCTGAGCAAAGGGGCCGACCTTCTCGTGGTCGATGCTACGGCGCGTCCCGGTGTAGGCGCGGACGCACTCGAGGCAGCTGTCGTCGGCGAGATCGACCGCTTGCGGTCGGAGGGCGTGACACCATCGGAGGTCGAGCGCGCGCTCGCGCTGATCGAGACCGACTTGGTATCCACCATGCAATCCGCCGCCGGCCGTGCAGACAAGCTGTCGATGTTCGCGACGTACTTCGGAGACCCGACGCTGGTGAACGGACAGCTCGAGCGCTATGCCGCGGTGACGGCGGATGCGGTCTCGCAATTCGCGCGCTCGCGTCTGGGAACGGACAATCGCGCGTCACTGGTTTTCGTTCCGAAGGCGACCACACCGGAGGCTGCATGACGCCGGCACGCCGCCCCGTGGCCGGTCCTTCCCGGGAGTATCGATTCCCGGGAGTGGTGCGCACGGCGCTGACGAACGGCGTGTCGCTCGCGGTCGCGCCGATGACGCGATTGCCACTCGTGACCGTCCTTGCGCTCGTCGATGCGGGCGCCGCGTGCGATCCGCCTGGCGCCGAGGGAATCGCCGCACTCACGGCGCGCGCGCTCACTGAAGGGACGACACGGCGTGACGGCGCGACACTCACACTGGACATGGAACGCCTTGGTTCCGGGCTCGATGCCTTCTGTGACTGGGATGACGTTCTCGTCCATCTGACCGTGACGCCCTCGCGACTCGACCACGCCTTCGCCCTCCTCGGCGAGGTGCTGACCGCGCCGGCATTCCTGCCGCGCGACGTGGACCGGCTGCGCAACGAACGGCTGGCCGACCTACTGCAACAACAGGTCGAACCCCGAAGCCTCGCAGACGACAAGTTCAGCGAGTTCCTCTATGCCCCCACCTCACGCTACGCGCTCCCCGCGGACGGCAATACGGCGACGGTGTCTCCTCTCGATGCGGACGCCGTGCGTCGATTCCACGATGCGCGCTATGCGCCATCCGCGTTGACGGTGATCGTCGTCGGTGACGTAACGCCGGAAGCGGCGCACGCGCTGGCTGAGACGTCGATCGGCGCGTGGCGACACACGGTCATGAAAGGGCCGGCGCTCGACGATCGCGTGCGCGGCTCCGGTCGCCGTGTGCACATCGTACCGAAGGCGGATGCTCCCCAAACAGAACTTCGTGTCGGACATCACGGTGTGGTGCGCGGACATCCAGACTATTTCCCGCTGGTGGTGATGAACGCGCTTCTCGGAGGTCTCTTTTCGTCGCGCATCAACCTCAACCTGCGCGAACGCAACGCCTTCACGTATGGCGCGCGCTCGGCATTCGAGTGGCGCCGCGGTGCCGGGCCATTCGTCGTTTCGACGGCCGTGAAGACCGATGTCACCGGCCCAGCCACACGGGAGATCCTGACCGAGATCTCACGCATGCGCGAGGACGCCGTGTCGGCCGACGAACTGTCGCTCGCGACCGCGTATCTCGACGGCGTCTTCCCCATCCGCTACGAGACCACGCAGTCGGTGGCGCAGGCGATCGCGATCGCGCGGACGTTCGGTCTCGACGAAGATTATTTCACCCGATATCGCGACCGTGTGCGCAGTGTGACGCCGGAGGACGTGCAACGCGTCGCGCGCGCGCACCTCCATCCGGAGCAGGTGATGGTGGTGGCCGTCGGCGATGCGAGTGTGATCGGGCCTGCTCTCGAGCGCCTTGAGATCGGACCGGTGTCGACCGAGGAAGCGGTCACATGACCAGCGAACCGGGAAGACTGAGCAGCCACCGCCTGCACACAGGCCGGATCATCAACCTCGATCTCGACGAGGTTCGGTTTCCTGATGGGAGCACCGGGGCGATGGAAATCATCCGCCATCCAGGGGCCAGTGCCGTCGTACCCTTCCTCGGATCTGCAGCCGACGCAGATCCTCATGTGCTGTTGATCCGCCAGTACCGATACGCCGCCGGGGGGTTCGTCTATGAGATTCCCGCCGGCCGTCTGGACGCGGGAGAGGCTCCCGAGACCTGCGCGCGAAGGGAGCTTGAGGAAGAGACCGGCTGCACCGCAAAACCGATCACATTCATGACGTCGATGTGGACCACGCCAGGGTTCACAGACGAGCGCATCCATCTGTACCTGGCGGAAGGGCTCACGGCGGGGGCGACCAGGCACGAGTCCGACGAGTTCATCGAAATGAAGCCGACGCCGCTTTCCACTGCGCTCGCGATGATAGAGCGCGGAGAGATCCAGGACGCGAAAACCGCCCTCGGGCTGCTCTTTGCGGCGGGATTCAAGGCGGGAAGGTAGGTTCTTCAGGAAATGGGACCGCGCATGCGTCGAAAGCGTCCTATTAAGCGGACGCGACACTCCAGCACGCTGGACGGTTCCGCGGACTGGTGATTTTGTAAATCATTGTAAATAAAAGTCTTACGTCTTGTTTCTCGTGCGGCTTCCTTCGGCACGGCTCCTGCAGTTCGAGGTGGCAGAACGATTCCTCTGCCGACCAACGGAGCCGCACATGGGACGCGCCGCCATCGATCTCGAAGCCAGAGCACCAAAGCGTTTTCGCTCGCTCGTCGATCTGGCGACGCTGGACGACACCGCGTTGGTCTCGGAGTTCCTCGCCGGCGAGCCGAGGGCTTTCGACGCGATCGTCGACCGGTACCAGGTTCGGCTGCTGAACTTCGTCTATCGGATCGTTGGCGACAGAGAACGCGCAGAAGACCTGGTGCAGGAGGCGTTCATCCGGGTGCACCGTCATCTTGGGCGGTTCGACCGGTCGAAGAAGTTCTCGACATGGGTCTACACGATCGCGTCGAACCTCGCGAAGAACGAACTCCGCAACCGGTCGCGCAATCCACTGGTGCTGTTCTCCTCCATCACCCAGGGGTGGGACGATGAGGAGCGGCCGCTCGAGTTCGAGGATCCCCAAGCTCGTCCAGACGACGAGTTCCGCCGCAAGCACGTGAAAGAGGCGGTGGAACAGAGTGTGGCCAAGTTGCCGGCGCATCACCGCGAAGTCTTCGTGTTGCGTGAACTCGAAGGAAGGTCGTACGAGGAGATCGCCGAGATCACGCACTGCAACCTCGGGACAGTGAAGTCCCGGCTGAACCGGGCGCGCAGTTCGTTCGCCGAGATCGTGGAACCGGCGTTGCGGTAAAGCTCGAACAGTGGGCTGATGGGTAGCAGGTAGGCGTGGGGGGGGGGGCGGAACCTGGGCGGCAACGCCGGGTACCGTAACTTTCCCACCCCCTGCCCGATGGCATTCACCCACTTCCGCCCTCCGCATCTCGAACTGGTGACCGTTCCCCCCCGGGGACCGGCGGATACGGTTGTGGCGCGCGCCGAGCAACACACGCGCGGCCAGCGGCGCCACGCGGCGCTGCAGCGGGGGCTGATGGTGGCGCGTTCGCTCGATCCGGTTCAGCCGTCGGCGGGATTCCGGTCGCGGCTCACGGCCGCGCTCTCTGGAGAAATTCGACTCACGGAACAGCGGCGAGCGGTGTGCGCGGCTGTATATTCTGCGCATGGCTCCATCGGCAATGCGCACGCTCAAGGCAGCGCTGGAGAGCGGCGCGCTCGCGCCGGCATATCTCTTTCTCGGTGACGACGAGTACCTGAAGGAAGAGAAAGTGCGTGCCGTGATCGCGCGCGCCACCGATCCATCGACGCGCGACTTCAATCTCGACCTGTTGCTTGGGACGGAGACCGACGCGCGCACGCTGGCCACCGCGCTCGATGCCCTTCCGATGATGGCGGACCGGCGGGTCGTGGTGGTTCGCGAGGCCGGTGCGTTGAAGAAGGATGCCCGCGCCGTCGTCTCGCGCTATCTCCAGCGTCCGTCGCCAGAGACGGTCGTTGTCCTTGTACTGACGGCGGGATCAAAAGGCGACGACGTGTGGACGGAACGCACGGTCACCGTCGACTTTCGGCCTCTGACCGACGACGAGTTGGGTGTTTGGATCAGCCGACACGCTTCCGAACACGGCGTCACGATCACGCCGGCCGCCACAAGCTTACTTGCCAGTGCGACCGGGAACGATCTGGCGTTGCTTGCCGGCGAGATCGACAAGCTGCGCAGTTTCACGGGCGGCCTCGTCATCGACGAGGATGCGGTGGCCTCGATCGTCGGTGTGCGGCACGGCGAGACGCTCGGCGACCTGCTGGACCGTGTGGCCGACCGTGACGGAACCGGCGCCATCGCGCTGCTCGAGCGCGTGTTGCTGCAACCCAAGACGACCGGCGTCTCGGTGGTGATGGCGCTGACGACGCAGATGCTGGCGATCGGATGGGCGCTGGCCGCCCGCGAGCGCGGCCTTGCCCAGCACCGCATGGAGAGCGAGTTCTACGCGTTGCTCAAGGAAAACACGTCTTCGGTGACCGGACGTCCTTGGTCGGAGGCCGTGAAGACGTGGGTCCGCGGCACGCGCCACTGGGACGCACACGGTGTGGAGCGCGCGTTGCGGCTGCTCCTCGCCACAGATCGCGCGCTCAAAGACACGAAGGTCTCGACGGAGGAGCAACTGCTCACCTCATTGCTGCTGGCGATGACGGCGCGCGGGGCTGGGCGGGTGGCGGCATGAGCCGGGCACCGCGGTGGGCGAGCGTCCTCGCCGTCATCCTCACGCTCTCGGCGGGCGGCGCACTTCCGGCGCTGGCGCAGCAGGCGAGCGCTGATTCCGTGTTTCAGCGCGCCCGCCAACTCGTGAATGGCGGCAACGCCACCACGGGGCGCGCCGTCGTGGATTCCCTGCTCAAGGCGACGTCGGAAGCATCGCCGGTCTACGCCGACGGGCTGTACTGGCGAGCGACCCTTTCCGAGTCGGCTGATCAGGCCCGGCGCGACTATCTGCGCATCACGCTGGATTATCCCCTGCACGCACGGGCGGCCGACGCCACGTTGCGTCTGGCACAGCTCGAGTTCGCGCGCGGAGACCGAGCGGCGGCGCGGCGGCAACTGGAACGGTTGTCGCTCGAACACAGCGACGGCGCAACGGCGGCGCAGGGTGCGTACTGGATGGGACGCGTGCTTCTTGAAGACGGCGCGATCCTCGACGGCTGCGCCTCGCTGCAGCGCGCAAAGTCGAAGGCGCGCCCAGAGGATGTCGAGCTTCTGGGGCAGATCAGTTACTACTCTCAGCCGTGTGTGCGTGCGCGCGCGGATTCGGTCGTGCACGCGGATTCGACGGCGAAGGCGACGGCGGACTCGCTCGCCCGCCTCGAAGCGAGCGGCAAACACAAGAAGCCTCCTGTCGCGAAGAATCCCGCGAAAGGGCCGGCGTGGTCGGCGCAGGTCGCGGCCTACACACAACCTGAGGATGCGGAGCGTCTCGCGACGAAGTTGCGCGCGCGGGGGTTCGAAGCGCGTGTGACGGAGGACCGTCCATACCGCGTGCGGATCGGTCGGTTTCCGGCCCGTGCGGGTGCGGTCGCGCTGGTGGACAAGCTCAAGGCGGCGAAGATGTCTGCGATTGTCGTGGAGGCGGAACGGCCGTGAGCCGCGACACGGTCACGCCGTTGATGCAACAATACCGGGAGATCAAGGCGCGGCACCAGCACGCGATTCTGTTCTTCCGCATGGGCGACTTCTACGAGATGTTCTACGAAGACGCCGAGGTGGCGTCGCGGGCGCTCGGGCTGACGCTGACATCGCGCAACAACGGCGGCGCCTCGGAAGTTCCACTCGCGGGCGTTCCCGTGCGCGCCGTGGCCGATTATCTACGGCGCCTCGTGCAGATGGGGCACCGTGTCGCGATCTGCGAGCAGGTCGAAGACCCCAAGCTGGCCAAGGGGATCGTCCGGCGCGAAGTGGTGGAGACCGTCACGCCCGGTGCTGCGTACTCGGACGACCTCCTCGACGGCGCGAGAAACAACTTTCTCTGCGCGCTGCAGTGGGCAGGCGACGGAGTCGGTATCGCTGCGGTGGACGTCTCGACGGGCGAACTGCGACTCATCCTCGCCTCGGTGCGCGACGCCGAAGCGGCACTGGCGCGTCTCGCTCCCCGCGAGGTGATCGTTCCGGCCGGGCAGGATGCCGCGCAGGCGGCGGCGCGTGCGCTGGACGCGCTTGTTAGCGAGCGGGAAGGGTGGGAGTTCGACGCGGCACTCGCGACGGATGCGCTTGCGGCGCACTACGGCGTGCAGTCGCTCGAGGGGTTCGGTCTCGGCGCGGCGGATGGCGCGGCGGTCGGCGCGGCAGGCGCACTGCTGCGATACCTGAGGGAGTTGCAGCCGGCCGGCGTGCCGCATCTTGCGCGTCCCGTGATCGAGCGGCCGGGCGGCGTGATGCCGCTCGATGAGATGACGCGCCGCAATCTGGAACTCACCGAATCGCTGCGCGGCGGCGACACGAGCGGCACACTGCTCAGTGTGCTCGACCGGACGCAGACGCCGATGGGCGCGCGGCTGCTGCGGCATTGGATCCTCTCGCCGCTGACCGACGTCGCCGCGATAACAAGCCGCCTCGACGCCGTCACGGCGCTTGTCGATGACGCGCTGGCCCGCACGGCGCTGCGCGCGGCGCTCGACGGGGTGCGCGACGTGGAGCGCCTTGCCGGCAAGACGGCGGCGAACCGCGCGAACCCGCGCGACGTGCGGGCCCTTGGCGATTCGCTCGCCCGTCTTCCGGACGTGGAGGCGGCCTTGCGCCGACTGCACGGCACAGGGCAACTCGCGGCGACGCTGGCGCAATGGGACGCGTGCGACGACCTCGCGGCGGCGGTCCGCGGCACGCTCACCGAGCGGCCGCCCGTGACGATCGGCGATGGCGGTGCCGAGACGATCGCCGCAGGCGTGGATGCCGGACTGGACGATCTCCGCGCGATCGCGACGGGGGGAAAAGACGCGATCGCGGCGCTGCAGGCGGCGGAGCGCGAACGCACGGGCATCACCTCGCTGAAGGTCGGTTACAATCGCGTATTCGGCTACTTCATCGAGGTGACGAACACCAATGCGCATCTCGTGCCCTCCGACTACCAGCGAAGACAGACGCTGACGGGCGCCGAGCGCTACGTGACGCCGGCGCTGAAGGAGTTCGAGGAGAAGGTGCTGCACGCGACGGAGCGCATCGAGTCGCTGGAACGCGAGTTGTTCGAGGCGCTGCGTTCGCGTGTGGGCGCAGTGATCGGTCGCCTGCAGTCGGTGGCCGGCGGGCTGGCGCGCCTGGACGTGCTGGCGACGCTGGCCGAGGTCGCAGCGCGCGAGGGATATCAGCGTCCGGTCGTGGACGACGGTTTCACGCTGGAGATCACCGGGGGCCGGCATCCCGTGGTGGAGCGGATGATGCCGCGTGACCAGTTCATCCCGAACGATGTATCGCTCGGTGTGGATGCGCGCATGATCATCCTCACCGGTCCGAACATGGCCGGGAAGAGCACCATCTTGCGACAAATCGGACTGATCGTCCTGATGGCGCAGATGGGGAGCTATGTGCCGGCTTCGCAGGCGACGATCGGTGTGGCCGACCGCGTGTTCACGCGTGTGGGGGCGAGCGACAATCTCGTGCGCGGGCAGTCTACGTTCATGGTGGAGATGAGCGAGACGAGTGCGATCCTGCATACGGCGACGGCGCGGAGTCTCGTGCTGCTCGACGAGATCGGCCGCGGCACGAGCACCTGGGACGGCGTGAGCATCGCCTGGGCGGTGAGCGAGCATCTGCACGAGCGCATCGGCTGCAAGACGGTGTTCGCGACGCACTACCACGAACTGACGCAGCTCGCCGACGAATTCGTATCAGTTCGCAACTATAACGTGGCGGTGAAGGAAGTCGGCGAACAGATCCTGTTCCTGCACCGGCTGCAGCCGGGCGGCGCCGACCGGTCGTACGGCATCGAAGTGGGGCGGCTCGCCGGGTTGCCGGCACCGGGGATTGCGCGGGCCCGCGCGCTGCTGCGGATCCTCGAGAGCGAACAACTCGCGCCGGCCCTCGCCGGGCATACCGTGCCGGCGCGTGCTGCCGACCGGCGGGTGGAGACGGTGGATCAGCTCGCGCTGTTCGCCGCCGCACCGCATCCCGTGGTGGAGCGCCTGCGGCAACTCGACCCCAACACGATGACGCCGCTCGACGCGCTGGCGGTGCTGGCGCAGCTCGCCGCCGAAGCGAAGCAGGAACGCCCGGCGTAGATTCCCGCCGTCTCTCCCTCTCTTCCCGACTGCCATGACACGCCGCGACCTGAAGGTGTACGACTCGGTCCTCGAGACCGTCGGCTGGACGCCGCTCATCCGCCTCACGCGCGTGACGCGCGGCATCACGACGCCGGTGTACGGCAAGGCGGAGTTCTACAATCCGGGCGGTTAGGTGAAGGATCGCATCGGCCTGCCGATCATCGAGGCGGCGGAACGCAGCGGCGAACTGAAGCCCGGCGGGACGATCGTCGAGGGAACGAGCGGCAATACGGGCGTCGGACTCGCCCTCGCCGCGGCGCTCAAAGGCTACAAGTGCATCTTCACGATGCCCGACAAGATGTCGCAGGAGAAGGTGCGCCTGCTGAAGGCGTTCGGGGCCGAGGTCATCATCACACCGACCGCGGTGCCGCCGGACCATCCGGACAACTACGTCGTGATGGCCAAGCGCATCGTGAGCGAGACGCCGAACGCCGTGTTCGCCAATCAGTTCTACAACCAGGCGAATCCGGATGCGCACTTCGCGACGACCGGACCGGAGTTATGGGAACAGACGGAGGGGCGGATCACGCACTTCGTCGCGGGTGCCGGCACGGGCGGCACACTCACCGGGGTGGCTCGCTACCTCAAGTCCAAGAATCCGAAGATCCAGATCGTGGGAGCCGATCCGACTGGGTCGATCCTGGCCGAATACTGGCGCAGTCGCGGAGCCAGCAAGCCCGAAGGGACGCCCTACAAGGTCGAGGGAATCGGGCAGGACAAGGTGCCGGGCACCCTCGACATGAGCATGATTGACGAGTTCCAGACCGTCAGCGACCGAGACGCCTTCACGCTCGCACGCCGCCTGACGCGCGAAGAAGGACTCTTCGTCGGCGGCTCGTCGGGACTGATCGCCCACGTGGCGCTGAATGTGGCGCGCCGGGTGAACGATCCGAATGCGCTCGTCGTGACGATCCTCTGCGACACCGGGGAGCGGTATCTGTCGAAGCTGTACAACGACGAATGGATGCGCGAGAACCAGCTGCTCGAACCGGAGCGTGTCTCGCTTGCGCAGATCGTGGCGGAGAAGCAGAACGGCGCTCCGGCCGGCATCATCAGCGTGGCGCCGACGGCGACCGTGCGACAGGCGATGCGGCACATGAGTCTACACAATGTGAGCCAACTTCCGGTGATGGACGCGGGGAACTGCGTGGGCTCCGTGAGCGAGAATGCGCTCAGTGCACGGGCGCTCGAAGACGTGAAACTGCTCGACAAACCGGTGAGCGACGCGATGGATTCGCCCTTCCCGGCCGTCGATGCGGCCCAGTCTCCCGAATCGATCGTGAAGCTGCTCTCCAAGTCGAATCCGGCCGTCCTCGTGCGTCAGGATGGGAACGTGCTGGGGATCGTGACCCGCGGCGACATGCTGCATCACTTGATGGCGCGCTGACGTGCGCGTCACGGTACTGCTGGGCGGGACGTCGTCGGAACGGGATGTTTCGCTCGCGTCTGGGCTGCGCATCGCCGCGGCGCTGCGCGCGCGCGGACACGAGGTCTACGCCGTGGATACGGCGCGCGGGGCGCTGACGATCGCCGACGAACAGGCGATGCTCTCCGGGGCGATCATGAAGACGTTGCCTCCGGAGCAGGAGGCGCTGGCGCGGTTGACGGCGGAAACGCTCTCCGCGACGGCTGGACGGTTGCCGCAACGCGGGGAAGCCGATGTCGTATTCCTCGGCCTTCATGGCGGGCAGGGAGAGGATGGCACCATACAGGCGCTTCTCGATCTGACCGGGGTTCCGTACACCGGCAGTGGGCATTTGGCCAGCGCCTTGGCGATGGACAAGGACCTGAGCAAACAACTGTTTCGCCAGGCCGGTGTTCCGACGGCGGACTGGTTGATGGCTCCGGTCACGGACGAACAAGTCATTGCGGCACTTGGGCTTCCGGTCATCGTCAAGCCGTCGAAGCAGGGTTCGACGGTAGGGTTGACGCTCGTGAAGGACGCGGCGGGCATCCAGCCGGCGATCACCGAGGCGTTACGCTACGACGACGAAGTGATGATCGAGCGATTCATCCCGGGGCGGGAACTGACGGTCGGAATCCTGGGCGATGACGCGCTGCCGGTGGGGGAGATCATCCCGGCGCACGAGATCTACGACTATGAGTGCAAGTACACGGCTGGGATGGCACGCGAGGAGTTCCCGGCAACGCTGACCGCAGAAGGGACACGGACACTGCAAGACCTCTCACGACGCGCGTTCCGGGCCCTCAAACTCTCAGGATACGCTCGAATTGACTTCCGTATGACGGAAGACGGTACATTCTATTGTCTCGAAGCGAACACCTTGCCGGGAATGACTGAGTTGAGCCTCATTCCCCAGGCGGCGGCTGCCGCCGGCATCGGTTTTGAAGCATTGTGTGACCGGATCGTTCAGTTGGCTGTCGCGCGCCGACAGGGAGAGAGCAGATGACGGGGAGCATTCCAATGACCGCCGCCGCACTGGCCGGCGTGCCGGCCGGCGTCCAAGCGCAGGGCGCATGGATCGGGCGGCGCCAGCTATTCGTGCGGTTCGCCGGCGAGGCGGAGACGGCGACCATGTACACGTCGAATGCGCTGATCCGAGAGATCGACCGTCAGAGCGGGCGGTCGAAGTTCCATTCGATCGTCATCGGGGGGAGGGATCCCTTGGCGAATCTACCCTTCCTGCTCGCCGCGTTCGAGGCATCGAAGCCGGCATTGCCCGTGATGCTCGATACCGACGGACAGCGCCCGGAAGCGATCGCACCGCTGGCTCCGCATCTCACGCTGACGCAGGTGACAGTGGACTTCAGCGGTTCGGACACCGGGCTGACCCTTGCGATCGAGACACTCGCCGCGGCCGCCCGCGCCGGCTGTGCGACAGCGCTCGTGTTGTGCCCGCGCGAAGACACGTCGGACGGGCAACTGCTGCGGCTCATCGAGCAGGCGCATGGCGCGAGTGTGTCGGTTCAGGTGGTCATCCATCCGACCGTCGCGCCGGGAGAAACACCGCAGCTCGACCGGCGGTGGGCCACCGTGCTCGAGCAGGCGATGTCGACGCATCCGGATACACGATTGGCGCTGCGCCTGTCACCGCCCGCCGGCCTGCGATGACCCCATCGCGCGACGGTCGTGAAGATGCCGTGACCGGCGAACGCACCGCGCGCCTGACGACCGCAGTGCAGTCGCTGTTGCTCGGCGCGCTCGCGGTCTGGGTGCTGCAGGTCACCGTCCTGACGCCGGGAGACATGCGTTCGGTGCTCGGTTTCTCGTCGCGCACGTTCACCGACCGGTGGTGGACGATCGCGACGTACGCGTTCGTGCATGCTGATGCATGGCATCTGCTGATCAACAGTTACGTGCTCTGGTTGTTCGGGCGGCGCGTCGAGTCGGTGTGGGGCGCCGGTCCGTTCGTGAGGTTCTACCTGCTGTGCGCGCTCGGCGGCTGGTTCGCGCACCTTGTGTTCGGGGCACCGTCGACGACACTCCTCGGGTCGACGGCACCGGCCCTGGGTATCGCGCTGGCGTACGCGCGGCTGTGGCCTGACGAACCGGTGCATCTGTTCGGTGCGATCCCCACGACGTCACGGTGGCTCGTGCTGCTCGTGGGTGCGTTGTTGCTCACCGATGGTGCGTTGTCACCGGCGGTCGCTCTCGGCTCGGCATATCTCGTTCATCTCGGCGGCGCTGCCGCGGCGTGGGGCGCGTTTCGCGCTGCGCCGTCGGTCGCGCTGGAGCGCATGCGCCGCAGCGTGAACACCATACCGGACGAACCAGACGAACCGATGCCGCGTGCCGTTCCGCGTTCCGCGCCGCGTTCGCGTCCGACCGACCACGCGACGATCGACGACGTGGTCGCGCAGGCGAATGCGATGTCCGCGACGCGGCCCGTTTCGCGGATGGTCCGGCCGCCGGAGCCGTCGCCCAGTGAGACGCTGAACCGGCTGCTGGACAAGATCTCCCAAGAGGGGATCGAGAGTCTGACCACGGATGAGAAGCTGTGGCTCGACGACGCATCGAAGCGCTTGCAGCGCGGGGATGACGGCGTCGGTCGCTGATCTTCTGCCCACTCGCGCTGCGCGTCCCGATTCGTCCTATCACACGTTCCACCGCGCGCCGCCACGAGGCGCCGTGCCGCACCTACCCCTCCCGATGCCGAACCCCGAACTGCTCGAGACGTTTCCGAACCCGTGTTCCGACCGGGACTACGAGGTGTTCATGACCTGTCCGGAGTTCACGTCGCTCTGCCCCTTGGGCGGCGTGGAGAGTGACGCGCAGGAACTGGCGCTGTTGCAGGGCGGTGCGCCGGACTTCGCGACGATCAACATCACGTATGTGCCACACAAGGTGTGCGTGGAGTTGAAGAGTCTGAAACTCTATCTCTGGAGTTTCCGGAACGACGGCATCTTCTATGAACGCGTCGTGAACCGGATCCTGGACGACCTGGTGCGCGCGACGAAGCCACGGCGGATGACTGTCGTCGGGGACTTCAACATCCGTGGCGGCATCAAATCGGTGATCACGGCGACGCACGACGGGCCGAAGCGCCGCACGGCACGGTAGCGGCTCAGTCGACGATCGGCACGTCGCCGGTTTTCCAGCCGATGCTTCCCCGGCGACCGGCGGCCCAGCGAGGATACGTGCCGACAAGGCGCACCGCGGCCGCATTCTCCGCGATCTCGTGCACGACGGCGTCGGCATCCGCATCGCCGACTTCGTGGTCGAACTCCACGAAGAAACGGTAGCTCCAGGGATCACCCGTGGGGCGCGTATCGATTCGGCGCATGTTGATGCCGTGGCGCGACAGCGGCGCGAGCGCCTGGAGCAGTGCCCCGGGGACGTCGGTCGTGGTCAGGAGGATCATCGAGCGCGCGGGCGTACCGACCGGCAGCGGCATGGGCTCGCGCGCGAAGCCGATGAACCGCGTCTGGTTGTCGTGACGGTCCTCGATATCGGCGGCGAGGATGTCGAGATGATACCGGCCGGCCGAGTTCCGGCTGGCGACCGCGGCGAACTGCGGGTCGGCGAGGTTGGAGACATCGAGCGCTGCGCCGGCGGTGTCGTACACGGCGTGCACGTCGAGCCGCGGATGCTGCGCGAAGAAATCGCCGCACTGCGCGAGCGCGACCGGATGACTGAAGACGTTCGTGACCTGACCGAACTTCGCACCAGGCGGACCGAGCAGGCAGTGATGGACGGCGACGACGGTCTCGGCAACGGCGTGCATATGCACATTGGCGTCGATCGCGTCGTGACTGGCCTGCACGGAACCGACGATGGTGTTCTCGACAGGGAGTACACACCGGTCGGCACGTCCCTGCCGAAGCGCATCGACGACGTCGCGGAACTCGCGTACCGGGACCGGTTCGACGCTGCCGCCCCACAGTTGCTGGATCGCCTCCTCACTGAAGGCGCCCAACTCACCCTGGAAGGCGACACGGAGCGGAGTCGTCATCCGCGCCGCTACCGCAACACGGTGGAGAGGCCGAGCAGCGTGATCTCGCCGAGCCGGAGCGCCTCGATGCCGGCGCGGATCTTCGCAAGGTCGCCGACCACGACCACCGTCATCTTGTCGGCCGGGACATACCGGCGCGCGACACGCTGTACGTCTGCGGCCGTGACGGCGAGCAGGCGCGGACCCAGCTCGGCAACCGACGCGAGCGGGAGGTCGAACGTACCAAGAGTCACGAGCTGGCTCGCGATCTGCGTGTTCAATTCGAAACGCGCCGGCAGCGCGAGAGCCACATAGTTTCGCGCGCGCGCCAGTTCGGTGGTGTCGACCGGCGTGTCACGAATGGTGCGCAGTTCCCGAAAGACCTCGACGAGCGAGCTGTCGGTGACGTTCGTGCGCACCGATGACGAGATGACGAACGGCCCCGGGATCGGCGACCAGCGGAAGTTCGAACTGATGCCGTAGGTGTATCCCTTCGTCTCACGGAGATTGGCGTTGAGACGTGAGGAGAACGAACCACCGAGGATCGTGTTCATCACCGTGAGCGCGGGATAGTCCGGGCTGTGGCGATCGACGCCCGGCGCGCCGACATAGATGACGGACTGGGCGGCCCCCGGCTTGTCGAGCAGATACACCTTGACCTGTTCGTTGGCCGTCGCCGGCACGGTGACGGGGGCGATCGCCGCCGGTGTCACTCCGGACTTCCACGTGCCGAACCGTTTCGCGAGGAGCGGGCGCAACTCGCCCGCGGTGATGTCACCCACGACGGTGAACGTGGCTCGCGACGGGACGAACGCCGATCCGTAGAAGCCGCGCACCGTTGCGCTGTCGAGCGCGGCGATGGTCGCTGAATCGCCGGAGGACGGATTGTGGTACGGATGACCCTCGGGAAACATGAGGCGGTCGAACGCGATCGCCGCCACCTGAGTGGGCTGATCCTTGCGCTGGAGGACCTGCGCGAGGAGCAGGTCGCGCTGCTTGTGTACATCGGCGGCGCGGAAGGACGGGTGTAGCGCGACGTCGGCCATGAGATCGAGCGCCGCGCCGAGCGACCGTTTGGGCACGTTGAGGGACACGACGAAATAGTCAGCGGCCGCGCCGGCGTTGAGCTGTGCACCGAGGAACGCGAGTTCGCTCTGGAGCGCGTTGGCGTCGCGCGTGCCGGCGCCTTCGGTGAGCATACGCGCGGTGAACGACGACAACCCCGGCGTTCGGCCGTCGAGCCGTGTGCCGCCCTGCACGACGAGCGTCACCTGCACGAGTGGCACTTCGTGCTGGCCGACGAGCTGGACGCCGACGCCATTCGGGAGCGTCGCGCGCTCGACCCTGGGGAGATGCAGCACCGGCGTCTTGCCGAGCGCCGGCGGCCTGGAGCGATCGACGGTGCCGGCGGGGCCGGCCTGTGCGTGCGCGACGACCGGCACGGCGATCGCTGCGATCGCGCAGCAACAGGCCACGAGGCGCGAGGTACTCATCATTGAGCCACCCCCTTCTTCGCGGCAAGCTCCTGCTTGCCCTGCGGGACGACGGAGATCATCACGCGAGCGGCCTGCAGGTACGTTCGCACGACGCGCTGCACGTCGGTCGCGGTGACGCGGCGGTACCGGTCGAGATCGGCCTGGAACGAATCCGGTCTTCCCGTCTGGTAGAAATATTCATTGAGCTGATCGGCTTTCCCGGCGACCCCTTCGATGCGGCGCAGGAACCCCGCCTCGATGACGTTCTTCGCCTGCTCCAGCTCGCGCGCCGTCGGGCCATCGGCGGCGAGGCGCGTCAGTTCGGCATCGATGACGGCGCGCAGCGTGTCGAGCCCCTTTCCTGCGCGGGCCTGTGCGACGATGGTGAAATCGCCGTCGAGCCGTTTGCCGTCCTGCCGGGCGTACACCGTGCTCGTGGCGAGTTCGCCGCTGTACACGAGCGATTGGGTGAGCCGCGCGGTGCGCGAGCCCGCGAGGACGGAGGCGGCGATATCCAGCGCGGCATCGTCGGCGTGCCACCCCTTGACGGTGTGCCACTCGAGATAGAGCTGCGGCAACTGCACACGGTCTTCGAGCGTGAGCGCCGTGTCGCGCACGGTGAACGGGGTGGGCGACGGGCGGTCGATCTTCGGGCCGCGCGGGATCTCGGAGAAATACGCCCGGACGAGCGCTTTCACCTCGGCGGCCCTCACGTCGCCGGCGACGACGAGCGTGGCGTTGTTCGGCGCGTAATAGCGGCGGAAGAAGTCCTTGACGTCGTCCACGGACGCCGCGGAGAGATCGACCATCGATCCGATGACGGGCCACGAATACGGATGGGAGGCCGGGTACATGAGCTTCGGTTCGAAGTCGGCGACGATCCCGTACGGGCGGTTCTCGTAACTCTGACGGCGCTCGTTCTTCACCACGTCGCGCTGGAGATCGACCTTGGGTTTGTCCATCGTGGGAAGAAGCCAACCCAGGCGGTCCGCCTCGAGCCAGAGCATGAGCGGCAGCGACGAATTCGGTCCGTTCTCGTAGTAGTTGGTTCGGTCCTCGGTGGTGGAGCCATTGTTGTCGGCTCCCGCCGCCTCGAGGAGGCGATCGAACTGCGGATATTCGGCGTGCTGCGAGCCCATGAACATCAGGTGCTCGAACAGGTGTGCGAATCCCGTGCGTCCCGGTTTCTCGTCACCCGAGCCGACGTGGAACCAGACGTTGGTGGTGACGACGGGGGTCGAATGGTCCTCATGCACGATGAGCGTGAGGCCGTTCGGGAGGGTGTCGAGTACGTACGGAACGCTCAGTTTCTTGGCCTGGCCGGCGGCGAGCGCCGGGGCAAGCATGAGCGCACCCGCAATGAGGATGCGTCGCACGAGGGGCATGGTCAAAAATCCAGGAGGAGGCGCGGAGGCGAGGTGTGGCGCGCGCCGATATCGCCTACATTAGAGCCAGAACAAAAGGGAAGGAAGGGCGGGGTTGGCGCAAAGCCCTGTCGTGGATACATTTGAAGGCTACGGCTAGGTAGCTCAGTTGGTAGAGCAGCGGACTGAAAATCCGCGTGTCGGGGGTTCAATTCCCTCCCTAGCCACTCGCTCAAACCGACGCGCCCCAGTGCCTCGCACCGGGGCGCGTCGGCGTTGCGGCGCAGGACGTTTC
>CAIRBD010000648.1 GCA_903876745.1 uncultured Gemmatimonadota bacterium | reverse complement strand
GTGACGCTTGAAGACGACATCCTCTCGGTCGTGCAGCGCGTGTTCCGTACCGACCTCGAATTCGCGGGACCGGTTGAGCTCGACGCCGATCTGCTGCGCGACCTGCACGTCGACTCGCTGAACGCCGTGGTGCTCGCCGTGGGACTCGAGGACCACTTCCGGGTGCGCCTCGCCGCCGAGGACACGGTCGACGTGCGCACCGTGCGTGACTTGGTCGCGCGCGTCGCGCAGCTCGTGCGCGCACAGCCCGGCGATGGACCGGCACCAGCGCCGGACGCGCCGAACGGACCATGATCGTCGGGCCTCCGCTTCCCCCGCTCGCCGCCGAGACGGTGAACGCCGCACTCGCACGCGCAGCGGGCAGCACGCACGGCCTCACGTTCGTCGATGCCCGCGAGAGCGAACTCGCGATGCCCTGGCGCGAGGTGTACGAACGCGCGCAGCGCATCGCCGGTGCACTCGCCGAGCGTGGCGTGCAGCCCGGCGATCGCGTGGCGATGGTGCTGCCCACGGGCCCCGACTTCATCGACGCGTTCTTCGGCACGCTGCTCGCGGGCGCCGTGCCGGTGCCGCTGTACCCGCCCGTGCGACTCGGGCGTATGGATGAATACGTGCGCGGCACGGCACGCACGCTCGCGCTCACGGGAGCGTGCGTCCTGCTCTCCGACGCGCGCATCCGCCTGCTGCTCGGCGGCGCCGTGGAGCTGGCGCGTCCGCCGCTGGGATGCCCGACGGTCGCCGAACTGCGCGACGGCGCCGTCGCGCACGAGTCGTCCGTCACGGGCGAATCGCTCGGCCTCATCCAGTTCTCCTCGGGCTCTACGGTGGAGCCCAAGCCCGTGGCGCTCACGCATCACGCGCTGATGGCGCAGGTCGCCGCACTCGGCGCGCTGCTACAGGTGCCGAACGGGTCACCAGCGACCGGCGTGAGTTGGCTGCCACTGTACCACGACATGGGGCTCATCGGCTGTCTGCTCGAAGCGCTCTACTATCCGGGCGATCTGGTGCTCATCCCGCCCGAGCTGTTCCTCGCCCGGCCGGCGCTCTGGCTGCGCGCATTGTCACGACACCGCGGCATCGTGTCGCCTGCCCCGAACTTCGCCTATGGTCTGTGCCTCAAGCGCATCCGTGACGACGACCTCGTGGGCGTCGATCTCTCGCACTGGCGCTATGCGCTCAACGGCGCCGAGCCCATCTCGGCGGCCACGCAGGAGCGGTTCGCGGCGCGGTTCGCGCACGTCGGATTCCGCGCCGAGTCGTTGATGCCCGTGTACGGGTTATCGGAGTGCGCACTCGCCGTGACGTTCACGAGCGCCGACGGCGCCAAGCGCGCGCTCGACGTCGACGCCGACGTGCTCGCGCGCACCGGCCGCGTGGAACGCGGCATGCGACGAATCGTCTCGGTTGGAACGCCGGTCGCCGGCGCGGCCGTCGACGTGCGTGGCGACGACGGCACGCCGCTCGCCGACGGCGAGGTGGGGCGCGTGTACGCGCGCGCGCCGTTCATCATGTGCGGCTATTTCGGCCTGCCGGAACCGACCACCGCCGTGCTGCGCAACGGATGGCTCGACACGGGCGACCTCGGCCTCATCGACGGCGGCGAGCTGTTCATCACGGGGCGCGCCAAGGACGTGGTGATCATCCGCGGCGCGAACCACGCACCGCAGGCGTTCGAGGACTGTCTCGAGCAGGTGGATGGCGTGCGCGCGGGGTGTGCGGTCGCGTTGGGCTACGTGCCCGACGGGCACGACGACGAATCGCTACTCGTCCTGGCCGAACGGACGGACGATGCGGCGGACGACCTCGCGTCTCGCATCGCCGCCGCGATCGTCGAGAGGACGAGCATCGCGCCGCACACGGTGGTGCTCCTCGAGCCGGGCACGTTGCCGCGTACGAGCAGCGGCAAGCTGCG
>CAIRBD010000647.1 GCA_903876745.1 uncultured Gemmatimonadota bacterium | reverse complement strand
TCGCCGTGTTCAGTACGGGACCGGCCATCCGTAACAGTGGCGCGAACGTCATCGCCGAGATCATCGGGACGTTCGTCCTCGTGCTCGCACTGCTCACCGTGCTCTCGCCGGCGAATCTCGTGCCGGGTTCCGACGTGGCGAAAGGGTTCGGCCCGATGCTCGTGGGGCTGATCGTGTGGTCGATCGGTCTCTCATTGGGCGGCACGACCGGCTACGCCATCAATCCCGCACGAGATCTCGGGCCGCGCATCGCCCACGCCATCCTGCCGATCGCGGGGAAGGGCGGCTCCGATTGGTCATACGCGTGGGTGCCGGTGGTGGGGCCGGTGATCGGCGGGCTACTGGGCGCTGTCACGTACAAGGCGCTCTGGGGCGCGTAGGACGCAGGGCGCGCAACGCGTAAGGGGCGAGCCGCCAGTCGGCCCGCCCCTTTGCGTACGATCGGTACCCGTTCACGCGGTGAAGTAGCGCCGCCGAGCCCACAGCGATGCGTACACCAGCCCGACGAGCGCCGGCACCTCGATCAGCGGCCCGACGACGGCGGCGAGCGCTTCGCCCGACCCGATGCCGAACGTCGCGATGGCGACGGCGATGGCCAGCTCGAAGTTGTTCCCCGCCGCAGTGAACGAGAGCGACGCCGTGGTCTCGTAGTTGAAGCCGAGTCGCCGCGAGAACCAGAACGCGAAGGAGAACATCACCGCGAAGTACGCGAGCAACGGCAGCGCGATGCGCAACACGTCGAACGGCAGTTCGATGAGCCGATGTCCCTGCATCGCGAACATGAGCACGATGGTGTAGAGCAGCCCGAAGAGCGCCGTGGGACCGAACGTCGGCATGAATACGCCGTCGTACCAGGCGGCGCCTTTCTGGGCGACGAGGAGCTTTCGCGTGAGAAAGCCCGCGACCAGCGGCACGCCGAGGAAGATGCCCACACTCTTCGCGATCTGCGCCATCGAGACGTGCAGCGCCGCCGTATCCGCGCCGAACCATCCCGGGATGACGCTCAGGAACAGCCGGCCGAGCACCGAGTACGTGAGGATCTGGAACACGGAGTTCAGCGCCACGAGCACCGCCGCGAGTTCACCGGATCCACACGCGAGGGAGTTCCAGATGAGCACCATCGCGATGCACCGCGCCAGACCGATGAGCACGAGCCCGTTGCGGTACGCCGGGAGGTCGGGCAGGAAGAGCCAGGCCAGGGCGAGCATGAGCAGCGGGCCGATCACCCAGTTGAGGACCAGCGACGTGCCGAGGAGTTTCGTGTCGGATACGTGCTGTCCGATCGTCTCATACCGCACCTTGGCGAGCACCGGATACATCATCCAGAGCAGTCCCACGGCGATGGGAAGGGAGACGCCCGCGAACTGCACACGGTCGAGCGCCGCGCCGAGGTCAGGGTACACCTTTCCGAGGAAGATGCCTCCTGCCATCGCGGCGAAGATCCAGAGCGGGAGAAACCGGTCGAGCGTGGAGAGCCGGCGCAGAATGGGGTCGTTCACTTGCCGCCCGTGCGAAGGTAGTCCGCGAAATCGTTGGGGAGTGTGCTGTCGATGATCGCCTGCGCGGCGCGCTCCACATCGTACGCGACGCGCACGAACTCCACGGACGCGCCCGACGCCGTGACGTCGAGGAGCACGTAGCCGGCGCGCGGGTCGCC
>CAIRBD010000646.1 GCA_903876745.1 uncultured Gemmatimonadota bacterium | reverse complement strand
CGTGCAGGCGGCGGCGGGGCTCGTGCCGGTGGATGCGGCGGGAAAGTCGTTGCCCGTCAATCCGGCCGCCGCCGATGTGGATCTGCCGGTGCTCGCGACGCGTGATTCGACGGCGCTGCGACTGCTCGGCGAGATGCGCGTCGTGGCGCCGGCGCTCTTCGCCCGCGTGGGCGAGGTGCGGCGCATCGCGCGCGGCGACCTGCTGTTCCGTTTCACCGACGCGTCGCCCGCAGCGTTCCGTGACATCCTCGCGGCCGCCGACGTCACGGCGGAGCGGTTGAACGACCTCGTGCCCGTCGAACAGGACCTCGTGCGCCGTCAGGTGCGCGCTACCGAGATCGATTTGCGATATCGCGACCAAGTCATCGTCCGCCTGCCATGAACGTCGACCGCCTCGTAGCCGGCCTCGACATCGGTTCCGCGAAGACCACGGCGGTCATCGCGGAAGTCGTCGGCGACCTGCCCAAGCATCCCACCGTCAACATCCTCGGCGTCGGCCAGGCGCGCACCACCGGCCTTCGCCGCGGCGTCGTCGCCGACATCGACGAGACCACGCGCTCCATCATGAAGGCGATGCAGGACGCCGAACGGATGGCGGGCGCGCAGGTGCAGACGCTGTACGCGGGGATCGCCGGCGAGCACATGCAGGCGATGACCTCACGCGGCATCGCGTCCATCAACGGCCCCGAGATCACCAAGGCCGACGTCGAGCGCGCCAACCTTTCGGCGCGCACGCTGGCCATCCCGCAGGACCGCGAGCTCATCCACGCGATCCCGCAGGAATACACCGTCGACAAGAACATCGGCATCCGCGATCCCATCGGCATGATCGGCACGCGCCTCGAGACGGAGATGTACCTCGTCACGATCGGCTCGAGCCCGGCGATGAACCTGCGCAAGGCCGTCGAGAAGAGCGGCTACAAGGTGGGCGAGCTCGTGCTCGAGCCGCTCGCGAGTGCGCTCAGCGTGCTCACCGAAGACGAGAAGGAACTCGGCGTCTGCCTCGTGGAGATGGGCGCGGGCACGACCGACGTCGCCGTCTTCCACGAAGGGAAGATCCGCTACCTCGGCACGGTGCCGTACGGCGGCAACAACGTCACCAGCGACGTCGTCCACGGGCTCGGCGTGACGCAGGCCGATGCCGAGCGGCTGAAGGAGACGTACGGCTGCGCCTACGAGCCGATGGTGGACCACAGCGAAGTCATCAAGCTGCCGAGCACCGTCGCGCAGGGCGACCGGCAGATCCCGCGTGAACTGCTCGCCCACATCATCCATCAGCGCACGGCCGAGATCTTCGAGCTCGTGATGCGCGACGTGGAGCAGGCGGGCTACATCAAGCGGCTGGCGGCAGGCGTGGTCGTGACCGGTGGCGCCGCGGCGCAGCCGGGAACCGGCGAGCTGGCGAGTGACGTGTTCGGCACCGGCGCCCGCGTCGGCGAGCCGGGCGAGTTCCTCGGCGGACTGGCCGACAGTGTGCAGGCGCCGCGCTTCTCGACGGTGGTCGGGTTGGTGCAATACGGCGCGCATCGGCTCGCCATCGGCCACGGCGGCGGCCGGGGCAAGCGCCTCTCGATGGCCGGCTCCACGCCTACGTTCGACGGTCTGGCGGGACGGTTCAAGATCTGGCTGCAGGACTTCTTTTAGGCGTTGACCTGCCGCGGCATGGACGGTGAACCGTCAACGGTCAACGGTTCACCGTCAACAGCAGTTCACAAAGCCATCGCCGGGTTCAGCTGTGTGGAAAACCAGCGCGCCGCATCCGTGTGCTCTTTTCAATCCTCATTCGTCTAGATGACGTGGTGCGACCGCATCACGCGCGTATATTTCCGTCCAGCATCCCGGCCGCCATCCCGGCCGCAAGGTGACCATTGAGCGAGCAACACGGAGCGCCACGCGCCATGAGCATCTTCGAGTTCGAGGAGACCCCCGCCCAGCACGCCCGGATGACAGTCGTCGGGGTCGGTGGCGGCGGTGGCAACGCGGTCAATCGAATGATCGAGGAAGCGCTCAGCGGCGTGTCGTTCATCTCGGTGAACACTGACGCGCAGGCGCTGCTCAGCTCCAAGTCCGATGTCAAGATCCAGATCGGCAAGAAGCTCACGCGCGGCCTCGGCGCCGGCGCCCGTCCTGAGATCGGGCGCCAGGCGATCGAAGAGAATCGCGATGAAGTCGCCAAGGTGCTCGCCAACAGCGACCTCGTGTTCGTCACCTGCGGCATGGGCGGCGGCACCGGTACGGGCGCTGCGCCGATCGTCTGCCAACTCGCGCGCGAAGCCGGCGCGCTCACGGTGGGCATCGTCACGAAGCCGTTCCTCTTCGAGGGGCGCAAGCGCATGCGCCAAGCCGAGGAAGGGATCGCCGAGATGGCGAAATACGTCGATACGATGATCGTCGTCCCCAACGAGCGTCTCCTCGCCGTCGTCGGCAAGGGGATCCCGTTCCAGGACGCGCTGAAGAAGGCCGATGAAGTGCTGCTGCACGCCACGAGCGGCATCTCGAACGTCATCAGCGGCGTGGGACTGATCAACGTCGACTTCGCCGACGTGCGCACCATCATGAAGGACGGCGGCGCCGCCCTCATGGGCACGGGCATCGGCCGCGGCGACAACCGCACGATGGAAGCGGCCCAGATGGCGATCTCGAGCCCGTTGCTCGACAACATCTCGATCATGGGCGCGCGCGGCGTGCTCATCAACGTCACCGGCGGCGAGGACCTCACGCTGGGCGAAGTCACGGGCATCGCGGAGATCATCCACGACGCCGCAGGCGACGACGCCGAGATCATCTTCGGCGCGGTCAACGAGCCGGCGATGACGGGCGAGATCCGCGTGACGGTCGTCGCGACCGGCTTCGGCAAGGGACACGGCCAGGCCGCCGCCGCGCCCCCGGCCCGCCACAGCGCGGCGCACGGCACACCGGTGATCCCGATCGACGGCAGCCGTCCCAAGCCCGTGATCGGCGCGGCATGGCAGGCGTCGTCAGGTTCGTCATCGTCGCCCGCCGGTGGTGCGGCGCCAGCGCGTCGGCCGCTGGCCGCGCCGGAACGTCGTCCGCAGGCGG
>CAIRBD010000645.1 GCA_903876745.1 uncultured Gemmatimonadota bacterium | reverse complement strand
CGCCGGCGCCGGCGTCGGGCCGTACTCCACCGCCGCGAGATACCCGCGGTGCGTCGTCACGTCCCACGTCATCGTGCGCGAACCGCGCTGCGTCTTCGCGTCACCCTGCGGCGTGTACTTGTCGGCGCTCTCCTGCTTCACCACCGACATCACGCCGCCGCCGCACGAGGCGAACACGAGCTTGAGCTCGGGATCGAAACTCACCGCGTCGGGCCCTTCGCAGATCGGCACCATCGCCGTGACCTTCCCCGTCGCCGGATTCGACACGGCCATGAACTTGTTGCCGCACACCGAGAACAGACGGTTGCTCTTGCGGTCGATCGACAGCCCTGACGGCCCTTCGCAGCCGGGGAGCCAATAACGCTTCACTTCCTTCGCCGTCTTCGTATCGATGACGACGATCTGCCCCGTGTCGCTCTCGAGGTTCACGAACATCAGCCCCTTGCCGTCGTTCTGCGCGAACTCCGGCTTCTCGCCGAGCGGGATGGTGCCCACCACGGTGCCCTTCTCCGCGTCGATCGCCGTCGCGTTCTTCCCCGAGCCATTGAACGTGAACACGCGCTTGGAGAACTCGTCGTACCAGATGGCGTCGGGATTGCCCCCCGTCACCTTCACGCTGCCGATGGTCTTGAGCGTCTTCAGGTCGAAGATCGTGACCGTCGTGTCGCGGCCGTTGCTCGTGAAGCCGCGATTGAACTCCGGCGCGATCGTGATGCCGTGGATGCCGTTCGCCGGCGTCACTTCACCGATCACCGCGTCCTTGTCGAGGTCGATGACGACGGCTTTCGTCGCATGCGACACATACAGACGGCGCGCCGCGGCGTCGACGAGCGCGTAGTCCCAGCCCCCCTCGCCGCCCACGGTGATCTTCTTGACGACGTGGTAGCCGCCGGCGGTCTGCGCGGAGGCGGTGGACAGTGCGGCGGCGGCCAGCAGGCACGCGCGCACGAGCAGTGAGCGGGTCATCAGGTCCTCGGCGGGTGGAGTACGGTTCCGGGGCTCCGGAACCGTACAAAGGTGCGCCGTGGGAATGTCAGACCGATGACAGCCGGCTGCCAGGCGTTCGGTCGGGGGGTGACGAAAAGGGACGCCGTTGAGGGCGTCCCTTCGTCGTATGTGCTCCTGATGTCCCGACTGGGAATCGAACCCAGAACCTATGCATTAAAAGTGCATTGCTCTAACCAATTGAGCTATCGGGACGTGCCACCGGGTCTTGCCGGCGGGGTTGCATCGCGGTGCCCCCAGGAGCCTCGCTGACGGCGCCGAGGCCCTCAGCAATGTAGTGGCCTTGCCCGCGTGCTGAAACGCCCTGAGCCGGGCGATTACGCGCCCGACTCAGGACGGCAGTGCCTGAAAACCAACTGGGGCCCGGTCTTTCGACCGGACCCCAGTGGTTCATTCGACTTCCTGAATCCTGTTACGGTGCGATCGTGATCGACGCCGAAGGCGTGATCGTCATGTTCGCCTTTGAATCGTAGCCAGCGAACGCATACACCGCCGTTCCGGCCATGAACGCGGTGCCCGGCGTGAACACGT
>CAIRBD010000644.1 GCA_903876745.1 uncultured Gemmatimonadota bacterium | reverse complement strand
TGGTGTTCGGCGACATCGGCTGGGCGGGGAACCGGAAGGACTTCGGGAACCCCGGTCGTCCGCTCTCGGGCGCGGGGGTTGGGGTGTCGATCCTCGACGGGCTCATCCGCGCCGATCTGTCCCGCGGACTGTATCCCGTGAAGCAGACGCGTTTCGACCTCTATCTCGAGGCGAAGTTCTAACCGTACCGGTCCGTCAGGTTGCGCGTGGCTGGGTATCGGCGTCCTTTTGACAGGATTCCCGCCGATACTCATATGGACCACGTGACGACTCACACGCATCCTGCCGGAGACCAGTTGCCGGTGGCGGAGGTCCTGCTCTGGCAGGCCAAATTCCGCCGCGTGTTCGTGGTGCTCGTCGGGCTGGGCACGATCTCGCTCAAGTGGGCGGGGGTGCTCTCGTCCAAGTCGGTGGTCGCCGATCGGTTCGGTGCGCACGCCGCCCTGCTCGTCGGTCTCGGGTTCGTCATCGTGTACCTCGGGTGGAACGAGGCGTTCACGGCGTACCTGCGCCGACATCGCGACGCGGGCCATCAAGTGGTCGCGGCCGCAGTGCTCGCCGACATGGTGCTGTTGTTCGGCATCATGTACGTCATCACGCCGCCGTCGGAGTACGATCGCGGCTTGATCGTCTCGATCTTCACGGTGCAGCTGACGCAGCTCTATTTCGGTGCGCGCGCCACATCGTACAACCTGCTGACGGTCGCCGTGCTCTACACGGTAGTAGTGCTCGCCGCGTCCGACGCGGGCTCGCTCGCCACGCCGTCGGAGCATCTGTGGGATCTGGCGCTCTTCCTGCTTGGCGCGGCGCTCTTCGCCAAGCTGCAGGGACAGGTGACGCAGCGGTTGTCGCGCATCGTCGCCGTGTTCGAACGCGCACAGGACGGCGACTTCTCGGCGCCGTATGACGAGTCGCTCGACCAGATGCCCGACTCGATCACCGTGGTGGGGCGCGCCTTCAATCGCATGCGCGTGCATCTCGAGACGATCGTCCTCACCGATCCGGTGAGCGGGTGCTTCAACCGGCGCGGCTTCGAGCAGCTCACGACGCGCGAGGTGTCGCGCGCCGTGCGCGGGCAGCAGCCGATCGCGGTGCTCGCGATCGACGTGGACCACTTCAAGCGCATCAACGACGAGTTCGGCCACCTCACGGGCGACGAGGTGCTGCGCGAGATGGGCGCGCTCCTGCGCGAGACGGCGCGCCTGGGCGACGTGGTGGCGCGCATCGGCGGAGAGGAGTTCGAGGTGCTCGCGCCCGACACGCTGGTGGACGGCGCGCAGATCCTCGCCGACCGCATCCATCACGCCTTCGAGACGCGCCCGTTCGCGAGCCTTGGCCCGAACCGGAAGATCACGGTGAGCATCGGCATCGCCGCCGATACGGCACGCAGCGACCAGGTCGCCAAGGTGCTGATGGCGCGCGCCGACGAGGCGCTGTACGTGGCCAAGCGCAACGGGCGCAACCGCAGTGAAGTATGGCACCCGGGGATGCGCGCCTTCGATGGCACGCCGCCGGGGCGGCGTTCCGTGGAAGCGAAGGCGCTGGGGTCGAACGAGTTTCCGGTGACGTAGGGCTCGAACGACGCCGCGGGTCGGGGCGCGCCGGGCCCAACAACGCCGCAGATCTTCGCAGGAACACGCAGGTACTAACAGGAACAACAACAAAATGGGGGAACGACAGCATCGCATTCGCGCTGTCGTTCCCCCAAGTCGTTGTAGTACCTGCGCGTTCCTGCGAAAACCCGCGGCGTTGTTGAGTTCAGACCCGCAGCACGCCTTCCATCACGCGCACCGCCGATCCGCCGACGCGGATGGCGGTGATCACGCCCGCCGACTTGTCGGCTTCGATCGCGATCTGGCTCGGCCGCCCCATCTCCACGCCCTGATCCACGGTCCAGCGGAACGCGCCGTCGCGCGCCTTCTCGCGCATCGCGAGGTAGCCCGCGAAGCAGGCGTTGGCCGACCCCGTGGCCGGATCCTCCGGCACGCTGCAACTCGGCACGAAACACCGTGCACGGAAATGTTCGGGGCCGGTGTCTGGATCGCGCGTGAACACGAACAGGTCGGGCGCCCAGCTCGACTTGAGCGTCGTCTCCCAGCGGTCGTGGCGGATGCGCGCGCGGCTCAGCGCGTCGAGACTCTTCACGCCCACCATCAGGAACGGCAGGCCGCAGCTCACCGCCTGCGGCGAGAACGGCGCGCCGAGGATGTCGTCGGTCTCGAGGCCGAGGATCTTGGCGAACATCGAACGCGACGGCGCCGCCGGTCCGATCTCCGGCAGCTTGGCGACGGCGAACTGCGCCCACGCCGAGGCGCCGTCGAGCACCACCTTCACGGGCACGGGCCCCACGCCCTCTTCGAGCACGAGATGCGACTCGCCCTGCGTGGCGCCGGCCCGGCCGAGTGCCGCGAGCGCGATCGCCGTGCCGACGGTGGGATGCCCCGCGAATGGCACCTCGGCGCCCGGCGTGAAGATGCGCACGCGTGCCGTGTGCGCCGGGTCCGTCGGCGGGTAGCAGAACGTCGTCTCGGAATAGTTGAACTCGCGCGTCATGGCGATCAACTGCTCCTCGGGAATACCGCGCGCGTCGGGGAAGACCGCGAGCTGGTTCCCGCCGAAGACGGTGCTCGTGAAGACGTCCAACGTGATGTATCGATACTCGGGCATTGGGCCTTGAACTGCGGGTGAACGGTTAACGGTTAGCCGTTGACGGTCAACCGTTAACCCGCTGTTGTTGTTACTCCGCGGACATGAACGGGTAGCGCCACTCGACCGGCGGCACGAATGTCTCCTTCACCGTCCGCGCACTCACCCAGCGCGTGAGGTTGAGCTTCGAGCCCGCCTTGTCGTTCGTGCCCGACGCGCGTGCGCCGCCGAAGGGCTGTTGCCCCACCGTTGCACCGGTCGGCTTGTCGTTCACGTAGAAGTTGCCCGCCGCGTTGCGCAGTTCGCGATGCGCATCGGCCACGGCGTCCTTGTCGCGCGCGAACACGCAGCCGGTGAGCGCGTACGGTGACGTCTGGTCCACCGTCTGCAGCGTCTCGAGCCACTTGGCGTCGTCGTACACGTACGCGGTGACCACGGGGCCGAAGATCTCCTCGCACAGCAGGCGGTACGACGGATCGTCCGTCTGGATAAGCGTCGGCTGTACGAACCAGCCGGTGGTGTCGTCGCAGCCGCCGCCGGCGAGCACTGTCGCGTTCTTCTTGGCGTCGGCGAGGTAGCCGGCGATGCGCGTGTACGCCTTCTTGTCGATCACGGCGCCCATGAAATTCCGGAAGTCGTTCGGGTCGCCCATCTTGATCTCGGCGATCATCGCGAGCGCGCGGTCGCGCACCTCGGGCCAGAGCGACTTGGGGATGTAGGCGCGGCTGAGCGCCGAGCACTTCTGCCCCTGGTACTCGTAGCCGCCGCGCACGATCGCCACGGCCACCGCGGCCGCGTCGGCCGAGGGGTGCGCGACGAGGAAGTCCTTGCCCCCCGTCTCGCCGACGATGCGCGGATACGACTTGTAGGTGCCCATGTTGGCGCCGATGGTCTTCCACATCGAGTTGAAGACCGCCGTGCTCCCCGTGAAGTGCACGCCGCCGAAGTCGCGGTCGGCGAGGAGGATGTCGGTGATCGTCGCCGCGTCGCCCGGCACGAAGTTGATGACGCCCGGCGGCATCCCGGCCTCGTGCAGGAGCTGCAGCGTGTACCAGGCCGAGAGGATCGCCGTGCCGGCGGGCTTCCACACCGTGGTGCAGCCCATCAGCGCGGGCGCTGTGGGGAGGTTCGCGCCGATCGCGGTGAAGTTGAATGGCGAGATGGCGTACACGAACCCTTCGAGGCCGCGGTAGTCCGTCTGGTTCCACATGCCGGGACCCGAGATGGGCTGCTCGTGGAAGAGCTGTTCGGCGAACTGCACGTTGAAGCGCCAGAAGTCGATGATCTCGCACGCCGAGTCGATCTCGGCCTGGAAGACGGTCTTCGACTGGCCAAGCATCGTGGCCGCGTTGAGCGTGGCGCGGTGCGGGCCCGAGAGGAGGTCGGCGGCCGTGAGGAGCACGCCGGCTCGGTCTTCCCACTTCCACGACGCCCATTCCTTGCGGGCGTCGTTCGACGCCTTGATGGCGGCGTGCACGTCCTCGGGGCGCGCGCGGTGCCACGTGGCGGTCACGTGGCCGTGCTTGTGCGGCGAGGTGGCCTTGCTCGTGATCCCCGTGCGGATCTCCTTGCCCCCGATGACGAGCGGGATGTCGGGGCACTCCGTCTCCATCGCGGCGAGGCGCGCCTTCAGCTCGGCGCGCTCCGGGGTGCCCGGCGCGTACGACTTGATGGGCTCGTTGACGGTGGGCGGGAGTCGGCGGATGCCGGTGCTGGGAAAACTCGACATGGAAGGCTCGGGCGAAGGCGGCGGGCGGGAATCGTGAATGGCCAACCTCGAAAGATACCGTATCCCACGGGCGCGGCCAAACGCGCACGCTGTGAGGACGGTCGGCGGTGCGCTATTCTCCGTCTCAATGAGAACGATGCGCATTCAGGGATCGCTGGTAGCGCTCGCGGCGCTGCTCGGGCTGGGGGCATGCGTGCCTGAGCCGGTGCGGTGGGACGCGGAGGACCGGCGGATGAATGCCGTGGCGGCGCCGAACGCGCGGCTGGCGTTCCAGGGGAACGTGCCCGTGCTCGTGGCCGGCTGGGTGCCGCCGATGCCGCCGCTCGTCACGCAACCCGGGGCGGTGTGCGAGGGTTCGGTGGTGGCGGCACGCGCGCACGGCGACACGGTGTACGCCGCCTGGTGGTCGCCCAAGGCCGACAGCTCGGCGCGGCTGCTCGTCGCGCGGTCGGACGACGGCGGCTACAACTGGCTCGCGCCGGTGCCGGCCGACACGACCGACCGGTCGCACGCCGGCTGCCGTCGCGACCCGCCGTACGTGAACGTCGATTCGGCCAACGGGTACGTGCACGTCGTCTATTTTCTGCTGGCCAAGGAAGGGCCGGGGCTCTTCTTCACGCACTCGATGGAGCACGGGGCGCTGTTCCATGAGCCGGTGCCGGTGGTCTACGGCGAGCGCCGGTCGGCCGTGGCGGTGGCGTCGGCGGGCGACACGGTAGTGGTTGCCTACACCGACCCGAATGCGTCGGAGCCACAGGTGTGGCTCGCGTTGTCGCAGACGACCGGCCACATTTTCGAGCAGCGCGTGGCGGTCTCGCCGTCAGAGGCTGTGGCCGCGCAGCCGCTGGTGGCGGTGCGCGGCCGTCGCGTGGCGGTGTCGTGGTTCGAGACGCCGCGCGGCGGCGGGCGCGGCGTCACCATCGTTAGAACCGGCACGCTGCGCTGAACGTGGCATACGCCGTCCGATCCTTCTGACCTCTCCTTTGTGAACGTATTACTCGCCGACGACGATCCGACCATGCGCCTGCTCCTCACCAAGGTGGTGGAGCGGTGCGGGCACACGGTGGTGAAGGCCGCCGCCGATGGCGAGGAGGCGTGGGAGGCATTCGCCGCCGCGCCGCCGCCGCTCGTCATCCTCGACTGGGAGATGCCGCGCGCCGACGGGCTCGAAGTGTGCCGCCGCATCCGCGAGTCGATGTGGTCGGAGCAGGCGTTCATCATCGTGGTGACGGCGCGCGACCGCACCGAGGACCTCACCGCCGTGCTCGACGCGGGCGCCGACGACTACATGTCGAAGCCGGTGACCCCCGACAACCTCCAGGCCCGGCTGCGCATCGCCGAGCGGCGCATCGAGCTGAACGCGGCACGCCGGCGCGCCGAGGAGGAACTGCGCAAGGCGCGCTATCTGGCCGGCATCGGCGAGACGTCGCTCGCGCTGCAGCACGAGATCAACAACCCGCTCGCCGCGCTCCTCTCGCACGCCTCGCTCATCGAGGCGAAGATGGTCGAACCGCACGAGATGGACGAGATGCTGGCCACGATCGTGCAGCAGGCGCGCCGCATCGCGGACGTGGTGAAGAAGCTCCGCGAACTCGACAATCCGCGGAGCGTCGAGTACCTCGGCCAGTCGCGGATGATCGACATCAATCCCAAGTCGAAGTGAGCGCGCGGTACCTCGGCGGGCACCCGAGCGACGCCGGCGGGCTCGTGATGTCGGTGCGCCGCGCGGCGGGGGCGGGGATGCGCGCGC
Source organism: uncultured Gemmatimonadota bacterium (assembly GCA_903876745.1). Taxonomy (GTDB): domain Bacteria; phylum Gemmatimonadota; class Gemmatimonadetes; order Gemmatimonadales; family Gemmatimonadaceae; genus Fen-1231. The sequence continues at coordinate 1,494 of CAIRBD010000644.1, read as the reverse complement.
TGCAGATCATGACCGCGCCGCCCACGTATTACAACGAGAAGGTGTCGGTGAAGCCCGACAAGGCCGCGCGCTTTCGCGAGGCGCTCGCCGAGGCGGGGATCGAGCCGCGCCACGTGATCGCGCACGGCGCGTACGTGCTGAACACGGCGAGCCCCGAAGAACTGAAGGCGGCGCGCGCCGCGAGCGGGCTCGCCAAGGAACTCGAACGGTGCACCGTGCTCGGCATCGCGGGGTGCTGTTTCCATCCCGGCTCGGCGGGGGACAGCGACCCCGGCGAGGCGTGCGACCGCGTAGGCGACGCGATCGTGCGCGCGCTGCAGGCGGTGCCCGAGTCGGCGAGCGGCACGCGCGTGCTCATCGAGAACACGGCGGGTGCCGGCCGTACCATGGGGCGCAGCGCCGCAGAGGTGGCGCGGATGCTCGCGCGCGTGCCCGCGCCGCTGCGGCACCGCACCGGCTACGGATTGGATACGTGCCACCTGTTCGCGAGCGGGCACGACATCGCCGGTTCCCCCGAGGCGCAGCGCGCCGCGCTCGACGAGTTCGAGCGCGCCACGGGCGAACGGCCGGCGTTCCTGCACCTCAATGATTCGCAGCATCCGTTCGGCAGCAACAAGGACCGGCACGCGTGGATCGGCGAGGGATCGATCGGCGTGGAGCCGTTCCGCTGGCTGCTCGCCGACCCGCGCTCCGAGGGGATCCCGCTGCTGCTGGAGACGCCGAACGAGCGCGCCGAGACGGCGGACGACGACGCGACGCCTGATCCCGCCGACGTGCGGATGATGCGGTTGCTGGAGTCGCTGCTCGCGATCTGAGTGCTGAGGGGTGAGGCGAGAGGCAAGCCTTACCACAGAGGGCACAGAGGTCACAGAGGGGTGTCACGTCGCACGGGGAGAGCACCGCGCGCGCTCGAAGCATCGCCGTTTTACCTCTGAAAATCCTCGAATGCGCGGTCTCTGCACGCGGTTCGTCCCGTGATTTCCTCTGTGTCCTCTGTGATCTCTGTGGTAAAAGGGGTACGGTTTCTCCGAGGGAAAACGCCCCCGTTCCGAGGGGAAACAGGCGGAAAAACACGCGCCAACATCACATTTCCCTAGGGGAGCCCGTGATTTCCCCAATGAAACTCCCTATTGCGCTCCTGCGGAGTCCGTTTACTTTCGACTTGTCGGACTCGTGTTCGCTCGGCGAACGACGTGTTCGCAAACCCCAATCCTCTCGAGGAGATACTCGATGGCTGCCAAGAAGAAGGCTGCGAAGAAGGCCGTGAAGAAGGCGCCCGCCAAGAAGGCCGTGAAGAAGGCGCCGGCGAAGAAGGCTGCGAAGCGCAAGCCGAACGCTGCGTTCATGAAGCCGCTGACGCTGAGCCCGGCCCTCGCGGCCGTGGTCGGTGCCAAGCCGATCCCGCGTACGGAGATCGTCAAGCAGCTGTGGGCGTACATCAAGAAGAACGGCATCCAGGACAAGAAGAACAAGCGCATGATCAACTGCGACGAC
>CAIRBD010000643.1 GCA_903876745.1 uncultured Gemmatimonadota bacterium | reverse complement strand
CGTTGCCGAAAGAACAGCGCGCGCCACGTACGCTCACGACGATGTACTCGGCCGACGCGACGTTCGACTTGGGCTTCGTTCGGGCCGAGTATTCCACGTTCGATCAGGACGATCCGGGATACATCAAGTTCAAGTCGTACTACGTACAGGCCGGCATCACGCCGACCGAAAAGGTGACGATCGCTGCGGAATACGACGGCGGCACCAACAACCTCAGCTTCAAGCCCGCTCCGCTACCCAACCTTGACTTGCCGTTGAATCAGGACGTCGGGCTCGGCATCACGTTCAAGCCGTCGGCGCAGGTGGCGTTCAAGATCGAAGGGCACTCGGTCTCGGGCTACGCGTTTGACACGCCCGTGGCATCGGTGATTCCTCCCACGGCTCCGCCGCTGGTCATGTCGCTCGCGCCGAAGTCCAAGGTCAACTACGTGATGTTGTCCGTCGCGTTCGCCTTCTAATCGGACCATATCATGACTACTCTTCGCCACATCACCGTCGGCGCGATCTTCGCGCTCTGTGTCATTGCTGCGCCAGCAGCCGCGCAGGACTTCAAGGTCGTCGCGAACCCCAGTGTCGCCGCGAGCGACATCGCCGCCGCTGACCTCGCCAAGATCTTCCTGAAGCAGACGTCGAAGTATCCCGACGGCGGCGCGGCCGTCCCCGTCGATCAGGGCAAGGCGTCGCCGGTGCGCGCCGCCTTCAGCCAGAAGGTCCTCGGCAAGAGCGTCGGCGCCGTCGATACCTACTGGCAGCAACAGATCTTCTCCGGCAAAGACGTCCCGCCCGCCGCGAAGTCGAGCGACGACGACGTCATCGCCTTCGTGAAAGCGACCCCGGGTGCCATCGGCTACGTCGCCGCGAGCGCCGGTGCCGCCGGAGTGAAGACCATCACGGTGAAGTGATACGCGTTCAGCAGCGATGAGAAACGGCGGGGCGCCTGAGCGTCCCGCCGTTTCTCATTCGCACCCCAGCGGGCCGCGCCGCGCGGCACTCACCGCCAGCGCAGCGTCAGCACCTGCGCCTTCCCCTTGCGGATCACCTGCAACTTGACGGCGCGTGACTCGGCGTCGTTCAGCACGCGCTGCAGTGCCCGCACCGACTGCACCGGCGCATCATCCGCCGACACGATCACGTCGCCCTTGCGCATCCCGCTCTCCGCAGCCGGCGAACCGCTCGCCACGGAGATCACCACGAGCCCCTTCTCCACGCCAAGCGTCTCGCGCCAGTCGTCGTCCACCGGCGTCAGGCTCGCCCCGGCGACGGCGCTCATCCCGGGCGTCGTGCTGAACGAGTAGACGAAGTTCGGCGGCGTCGGTGGTGTGGGAGCCACCGGCGCAGCAGGCGGCGTCGGCGCCGCGCGGCGCATCCACCCGACCACGGGCGGTGCGCGCTCCGGTTCGATCAGTTCGTCCACTCCGGTGCACACCGTCGTCCCGAATCCATCCGGCCGCTTCGCCACGGTCACCGCCATCTCCTTCGCCGCCCCATCGCGCTGCAGCTTGACCGTCACCTTCGCGCCTGGCTTGAGGATGGTCGCGAGCGGCGCGTTCTGTGCATCAAAACCGTTGATGGTGACCACTTCGTCGCCGTGCCGCAGCCCCGCTTTCGCCGCCGGCGAACCGGGCTCCACCGACGACACCATCCGCGACGGGATCTCGAACGTGATGCCGAGGTAGCCCTCGGGCACGTCGTCCGTGCGCGAACACTGCAGCTTCAGCCGCGAGACGATGCCCGCCCGGCGCTTCGCGATCTCCTCGAGCTGCGCGCCGAGTTCCTTCTCGCGAAGCGGATCGTTCACGTGCCGCAACGCCAGTGCGATGCGTTCCTCCATCGCTTTCGACGTCATCAACTCCGACGTCATGCGCATGATCTCGCTCATGTCGACCGTGAGTTTCATCATGGTCGTGTCGGCCTTCGCGCTGTCGCGCTGGATGATGCGCACCCGCGTCTGCGCGGCGAGCGGACACGCGAGCGTCACCGACGCGACCGCCACCGCCGTGAACATCGCGCCAGCCGACACGCGCACCCCAGTCGCGGCGAACCGCCGCACCGCCGTCCGCGCGCGCATCAATAGCTCCCCAGCCGCTTCGCCGACGGCATCGTCTGGTTGATCTGCCGCAGCGTCGACGCGCGCGCACTCTGCGTGGCGAGATACGCCTGGTTGAGCATCGGGTCCTGCGGCGCCTGATACAGCGCGGCGCGCGTGATCGCCGCCATCTGGTCGAGCGCCTGCAACCGCGTGCGGTACGTCGTCTCGCTCAGCCCGATGAAGTGCGCCGACGAGTCCTGCGCCGCCAGATACGCCGCCGCGTTCTCATACGTCTTCTGCGACACGTTCAGCGCCTGCACCGCGTCGTCCGCCGTGCGGAACTGCACGCCCGCGTCGCTCGCCGAGGCGACCGTCGCGCCCGACGCCGGCCCCTTGGGCAGCATCGGCAGGCCGGTATCGGCCGTCATCCGGCCGGCCACCGCGCCGCCGAGCACCAGCGCCACCGCCGCGGCGACGCGCACCGCCCAGCGCCGCACCGCACCGCCGCGGTCTGCGACCGTCACCAGCCCCTCGGCCTGGAGCCGCGGCAGGAGCGCGTCGAAGTTCGAGAGCGGCACCCCGGCCACCGGCTGCGCAGCGGCCGCAAGACGTGCGAGCCTGCGCTGTGCCGCGAACTCCGCCGTGCAGTCGGCGCACGTGCCAAGATGCGCCGCCTCTGCCGGAGTCGGCGGTTCGTCGATCAGCGCGGCGATACGTTCAGTTGAAAGATGCGACATCGTTCGATTCGTCCTTTGCCGGCGATACGTCCACCAATGGCGCGAGCAGCCGGCGTAGCTTGGCGCGTGCCTTGAAGAGCTGTGACTTCGATCCGCCCGCCGTGATCCCGAGCTCGGCGGCGATCTCCTCGTGGGTGTATCCCTCGACGTCGTGGAGCACGAACACCGTCCGCGCCCCCGGCGACAACTGTTGCACCGCATCATCGATCGTCTGCGCGAGCAGCGACCGGTCGCCGTCATGGTCCACCGACGACGTGTCCTCCTCCAACTCCACCTCCGACTGGTGGTGCCGCCGCATCGACCGCAATGCGTTCAGCGTGCGATTGACCG
>CAIRBD010000642.1 GCA_903876745.1 uncultured Gemmatimonadota bacterium | reverse complement strand
GTCTGCAGGAGGCGTCGGATGCGATGCGCCGCGCCGCCGCCAACGGACAGCAGGGCGGGGCGCAGTCGCGCAACGCGCTCGACCGGCTGCAGGACGCGCGGCGCCTGCTCGAGCAGGACAAGACCGGCCAGGCGCAGCGCGACGTGGCCGACGCGCAGCGCTCCGCGCGCGCCCTCGCCGAACAGGAGCAGCGCATCGGCGCCGACGTGACGCGCATGAAGGATGCCGCCGGCGCGGCGCGGGAGCAGTTGACGGCGTCGCTGGGTGAGGCCAAGCGCGCGATGGCGGATTCGTTGCGCGATCTCACCAAACGGCTCGACGGCGCCGCGCAGCGGAACGCGCGCAGGCAGCCGAACGCCGCGCGCGCGCTCGGCGAGGCCGCCGACACGCTGCGGCAGCGCCGCATCGAGGATCGCGTGCGCGCCACGCAGTCCGCGGTGGGCACGGCGAGCCCGGAGTATCTGGAAGCGATCGAACGTTCGATCGAAAATGGCCTGCGCGATCTCGAGGGGCGGTTGCAGCGCGCGGCCGGCGCGGCGTCGGAGGCGGCGCAGGGGCAGCAGCAGCGTCAGACGCTCGATCGCATGCGCGATCTGGTGCGTGGGATGGAGGGGATGAACGAGCGCGCGCAGCAGCAGGCGGAGCAGCGGCGGGCGGCGGGCGGGAGGGGGCAGCAGGGGCAGGGCCAAGGCCAGCAGGGCCAAGGCCAGCAGGGCCAAGGCCAACAGGGCCAAGGCCAACAGGGCCAAGGCCAGCAAGGCCAGGGCCAGCCCGGCGCCAGCGGTGCGCGCGGACAGAACGGCGCGCGCGGTGGTGGCGGCGGTGGCGGTGGTGGCAACGCGATGACCGGCGGCGGCGCGATGACCGGCGGTGCCGCCGCGAGGAACGGCGACCCAACGCCACTCGGCGCCGAATCCGCGCGGCAGCTCGCACGCGAGATGCAGGAGCGCATCGCCGACGCCGAGGCACTGCGCCGCGATCTGCGCCAGCAGGGGCTCGACACCGCCCCGCTCGACCGCGCCATCGAGGGAATGCGCGCTGCCGCCCAGACGAGCGGCGGCGAGGACACGCACACGGCGAAGGCGCTGCGCGCCCAGGTGGTGGACGCGCTCAAAGCGTACGAGTTCGCCCTGCGCCGCGCCGTGGAAAGCGCCGAGTCACCTCGCGTGATGCAGGCGCGGCCCGGCGAGGTGCCGGCCTCGTTCCGCGCCTGGGTGGACGAGTACTACCGCGCCATCGCCAGACCGCGACCCTAGCCGCTCCCGCCGCGGCCACGTGGAACGTTCCTCCCTCTCCGCCGATTAACCTGCCATGCCAATGAAACCCACGCCCGACGAACTGAAGGCCAAGCTTACGAACGTCGAATACCAGGTGACGCAGTGCAGCGCGACCGAGCCGCCGTTCCACAACGCGTTCTGGAATCACCACGAGTCCGGCATCTACGTCGATGTCGTCTCCGGTGAACCGCTCTTCTCGAGCATACACAAGTTCGATAGCGGCACCGGCTGGCCGAGCTTCGTCCAGCCCATCGAGCCGGCGAACGTGACGGAGCATGCGGATGACGCGTACGGCATGCGTCGCGTCGAGGTGCGCTCCACGGGCGCGGACTCGCACCTCGGGCACGTCTTTCCCGACGGCCCCGGTCCGACCGGGATGCGCTACTGCATCAACTCGGCGTCGCTGCGGTTCATCCCGGTGAGTGAGCTCGAGGCGCAGGGCTACGGCAAGTACGCGGCGCTGTTCTCGAAGGGGAAGTGAACGTGGCCGACTCGCCGATTGCTGCCAACGGCTCGAGGACCGACGCACACGAGCAGGCGACGCTCGCCGGCGGCTGCTTCTGGTGCCTCGAGGCGGTGTTCCTGCTGCTCCGCGGTGTGCACGGCGCCACGAGCGGCTACGCCGGGGGCCGGCGGCCGAACCCGACCTACGAGCAGGTGTGCAGCGGCGCCACGGGGCACGCCGAGGTGGTGCAGGTCACGTTCGACCCTGCGGTGATCTCGTTCGCCGACCTGCTCGACGTCTTCTTCACCATCCACGATCCCACGACGCTCAACCGGCAGGGGAACGACGTCGGCACGCAGTATCGCTCGGCGGTGTTCTTCCATTCGCCGGAGCAGGAACGCATCGCGCGCGAGACGGTCGCGCGCCTCGGCGCGGCGGGACTGTGGAGCGATCCCATCGTCACGGAGATCGTGCCGCTCACCACGTTCTATCCGGCGGAGTCGTATCACGACGACTATTTCACGCGCAACCCGCAGAACCCGTACTGCGCGGTGGTCGTCGCGCCGAAGGTGGCGAAGGCGCGAAAGAAGTTCCTGGATCGGCTCGTGAAGTAGCGGGGCGGCTGGCTGCAGCTGCTCTGACGTACCCGCGTGGATCTGCGGCGTCGTTCAGGTCAGCCGCGCGCCGCGTGCCACGCACCGATGAGCGTGGAGAACACGAGCACGGCGCCAGCCTGGTGCGCGATCCCGAGCGGTACGGGCACGGCGTACACGATCGTGATCATCCCCAGCACCACCTGCGCCGTGGCCGCTAACGCCACCCATGCGAGACGGCGGCCGAGCAGCGACCGTCCGATGGGGCGGCTCAGCCACCACCACGTGGCGATGCAGAGTATCGCGAGTGTGATGGCGAGCACGCGGTGATCGAACTGCACGGCGGCGGGGTTCTCGAAGACGTTCAACCAGAACGGCGTGAGCTGCCCGTACTCGCTGGGGATCCAGCGGTCGCCCATCTTCGGGAAGGTGTTGTAGATGCGTCCCGCGCGCAGCCCGGCGACGAACGCGCCGCTCACGATCACCACGAACGAATACGCGGTGAGCGCGCCG
>CAIRBD010000641.1 GCA_903876745.1 uncultured Gemmatimonadota bacterium | reverse complement strand
CGGCGACGGCGGTGGAGGATGCATTCGGCGACTTGTTGAGCACGTAGCCGATGGCCGAAGCGAGCAACAGGAAGAACGGCACGCCGGCGAGGAGCATGTCGAACGCCACGCCGCCGGCGAGGAAGAGCACGTCGTCGCGGGCGCTCTTGTCCCAGATGCGCGTGATATAGTCCCAGAGGACGACAAACGGCCCCGGCACGCGCACGCGCGCCGGGGCCGCCGTCGGTGGCGTCGGGGAGGACGCCACGCGCGACTACTGCTCCATCACGATCAGGAACTTCGACGCCGCCCAGAACTTCTCGGCGTTGACGACCTTGAGCCCGCCCTTGATGCGGCCGTTCTTGTCGGGCTGCACGTCGAGCGCCGACACGTCCTGCAGCGAGACGAGCTTGTAGGCCTTGTCGGCCTTCGGGAAGGCGATCTCGCTGACTTTGGTCTTGTCGATGGCGGCGAAGTCGGACGGCTTGAGGTCGCGCGCCGGAACCTGCGACTTGCCGATGCCGATGAGCCCGCCCTTCTGCTCGATGATCTTCTTCTGGAGCAGCTCGTCCTTGGTGCCGATGACGTAGTACACGGTGTTGCGCTCCACCGTGAGCGCGTCCTTCTCGCCGCTGAGCTGCGTCTTCTCCTGCGTGAGCGCGACCTTCTCCTGCTTGAGCACGACGTTCTCCGCCTTCGCGGCGGCGAGCTGCTCGGTGAGCTGCGCGATCTCGGTCTTCTGGTTGTCCATGATGGACTTGAACGACGCGATCGTCGTGTCGTACGCGGCGAGCTGGGCGGCGAGCGACGAGTTGTTGGCCGTCATCTCGGCCACACGCTTGCGGCTCGCATTGAGGCGCGTCTCGCTCTCGTCGAGCCGCTTCGTGAGCTCGGCGATCTTCGTCTTGATGGCGTCGCGCTGCTGGGTGGGGGTCATCGAGCTCTCGAGCTCGCCGTCCTTGCCCTGCACCGGCTTGCCGGCGTTGCGCTCGCGCACCTGCGCGAGCTGGGTGTTCACGTCGGCGATGAACTGGCTCGTCTGCATCACATCCTTGAGCAGCGAGTCCTTCTCGGCCGAGATGGACTGCACCTGCTTGAGCGTCTTCTCCAGCTCGGGCTTCGAGCGGTCACAGGCGACGAGCGCGAGCGCGGCGAACAGGACGAACGATTTCTTCAACACAGTGTGGTCTCCGGGGGATGGCTGTCGACGTCGACAAGCGTGGCGCGCCGTACGGTGCGGGTCCTACTCTCCAGCGTCCGGATCATCGGGTGCCGCCGCCACGCCAGGGGCGGCCTCCGACGGCGCCGCACGATGCATGGGCGCCACCTTCACATACTTCGCGACATCGGCCGCGGTTCCACCCACCGCCAGCTGCGTAAACAGGAAGCGGAACTTCGCGTCATACGCGGTGTTCAACGCCTCCGCCTCGGCGGCGGGGAGCTCCCACAACTTCGCCTTGAACGGTCCGATGGCCTTCTTGCGCGCCTTGTAGAAGAACTGCTCGTCGGAATCCTTGGGCTTGCGTTCCTCGGCCGCGTTCACGGCGAGCCACGCGTACATCTCATCCTTGAGCGCGGCCGGGATGAACTCGTACAGCATGTTCTGGAAGCCCGTGGCCAGATGGATCTCGGCCGTCTCGGCTTTCGGGAATGCGTTGAAGGCGCTGTCGGCGAGCGTGCTCGCGCCGTGCTGCACCGCGCCGGCGAGCCCGTAGTCGGCGCGGGCGACCTTCCCGAGTTCGTCGAGGGTGTTGATGTCGAGCTTCACGTCGGCGATGGAGCCGTCGGCGAGCACCACCCCGCCGTGCGACGTGCCGCTCTGCACGCTGATCTTGGAGAGCCCCACCATGCCCGGGGCCTCGCGGGCCAGTGTGCGGTTGTAGCCGTCCATGAACGCGCGCAACTCGGCGACGGTGGAGTTCTCCGTGCCCACTTCGCCGATCTCGCCGCCGAGCGAGATGGTGATTCCCGCCGGCTCGAGCGACCGCACGTACTTCGTGATGTCAACGCCGACCTCGAAGTTGAGGCGCTGCTGCGCATCGAGCGTCGCGTGCGAGAGGTCGACGAGCGTCGAGGTGTCGATGTCGACGTTGAAGAAGCCGGCGTGGATCGCTTCGTTGGCGAGGGCCTTCACGTTGCCCACCTCGCCCGCGGCGTCTACGGCGTACTTCTTGGCGTTCACCTGGAAGTGATCGCCCTGGATGAAGACCGGTGCGCGGTATCCTTCGCGCAGCGCCGCGGCGATGATCACCGCCACATACTCGGCGGGGCGCTGCTCGGTGTATGCGATCTCGGAGCGCGCGATCTCAAAGAGGAACGCGCCGGCATCCATCGCGATGGCGGTGCGGAAGATGGCGCGGGCGGTGTCGTACGTGCGGCCGCGCACGTTGATCGCCGGCACGGTGAAGCCGTGGCACTTCCCCTGCCCACGGGCCATGTACAGGTCGTGGATGGACGCCGAACGGACGCCCACTTCCTGGCCGAGCTCCCAGATCACCCAGCGGGCGAGATCCTTTGCGTCAGCGTCGCCGAACACGGCGCGGCGCACGAGGGCGTCCATCATCGGCCCTTGGAGCGCCGTGGCATCATGGAGGCGCACCCGGCCGTTCTCGATGGAGACGGCGGGTGCGAGCAGGGCGTTCAGGGCGGCG
>CAIRBD010000640.1 GCA_903876745.1 uncultured Gemmatimonadota bacterium | reverse complement strand
GGGCAACTGCGGCACTGGCGTCGGCGTTGTTGACAGCGGCGTTCGGGTGGATGGGGCATCGCTCGAGGCATTCCGCGACGATGCAGGAGGACACGGGGGATGCACGTGCGCTCGCGTGTTCGGCCGAGGAAGGTGCCAGGGTGCCGCTGCCGAAGCTGTCGGTGCGACGGTACCCCGACGATTTCGTGCCTTGCCTCTGAACTACGTGTGTCGAGAGCGGGCCTGAGCGGGTGTGGGTGTAGGAGGGGGTCTTTGGGGAACGCCGCCCACCATTGCAAATTCTCGGAATCGCATCGACGCGTCGAGCAGCGAGTTCTCGCCTGGTGCACGGAACTGCACGGAAAGGCTCTCGTGCGCGACGGCTCCGACGTCGCGGCACGCCCGCAGGAACGGCTCGGTCAGCAGCGCGCCCGTAGATGTTTGAGTCATCCCGGTCTCGGCCTCCTGGGTTTCGAAGCCGCGGAACATCTGCGCGAGCTCCTCGATCGGGACGAGGCGCCCCTCGAGCTCCCGCTCGTGCGCCTGCAGGAAGCGAGCGACCGCGGCGTCGTACTCGGCGGGCCGGCAGCCTGTGCGTCGCACGACGTCGTGGGCGACGCACTTCGAGTCGCGGTCCTCGCGCACCACATCCACGACGACGTCGACCATCTCGTGCCACTGGCCGACGAAGCTCTCGCTGCCGACGTCGACGCGCGAGCGGAAGTGACGCCGGAAGCGCGCCTTGACCTCGTCCTCGAGGGCCTTGACGCGATCCAGGGGCACGTGCTGACAGAACAGCAGCCGGGAGCCCTTCGAGTACTCCTTGAAACGCGCGAACACGTCACGGTCCGTGCGCCCGACCTTGTAGACGTCCTCGCCGGACCGGAAGAACTCGCGCTCCTGCAGGAGGTACAGGTAGCCTCGCCCCGCGTTCTCGCGCTTGCAAACGTCGCCGGGGAGCATTTCGGGGGTGTTGGGGGTTCGAGTGTTACATGACGTCACCGCCTTAGGTGGGGGTGGATGCGGCGCGTTCGTGGCCGCCGTCACGCCCATCAGGAAGCCGACGTCCGGGGAGCTCGCCTCGATCGTCGGCAGAGCGAAGACTCCGTAAATGGGAAGGGCACGCTCGATCCACAACCCTCCTGTCGCCGGCGCGCTGACGATCAGCGGCCTGCTGACGATCGAGAAGGTGCGAGGCGCGCTCGCGGGGGTCCTCTCGGGCGGCTCGGCGATGAGCCTGAACGTCGCGGGCGTCTGGCTGCTGGGCTTGAGCGCCCCGGTCAGCACCCTGCTCTTCGGCTACTTGGCAGGGGGCATCGTCGGCTACGTCGTCGACATCATGATCGCCAAGCGCGACTTCGCGATGACGCCGGGCGGGACGCCAACGCCGCTGGCGTACGACGCCTGGGTCGAAAGGGCTGGGTGGATGATCCGGTCGTTCGCGCACCGCCACTTCTTCCGGTTCATCGTCACGATCGTCATCGAGACGCTGACCGGCCTTGCGATGCTCGATGCGGCCATCCGGGCGATGGACCGCTACGATCTGCTCCGCGAATGGAAGCTGCGCAACATCCTTGCAGCCATCGTCATCGGCAGCGCCAACTTCGTGCTCTTCGGCAGCGTCCTGCGCTACGACTGGGCCTACAAGGAGGTCGAGCAGCCGCTGCTCAACGTGGTCGTGCTGATGTGGATGACGATCACGATGCTGGTCTTCGCGGTGGCCGCCGGGGCCTCGCAGCCGCAGCCGCAGCCGCACGCGTCCGCCCCGCCGCTCGCCCCGGACTCGACGTTCGACACCGCCAAAGACGCCGTGGGCGGCTCGGCGGCCGCCACCGCGGCCACGCTCTAGCTTGGCTGCACCGGAACTCCCAGGAACTCCCAGGAACTCCCAGGAACTCCCGGGACCCCCGGGAACTCCCAGGAACTCCCAGGAACTCCCAGGAACTCCCGGGACCCCCGGGAAGCGCACGATCACGCCAGCACCTAAGGCTCCGCCCCTGCAACACGAGGATCCAGCGCGTTTTCCTCCCAGACCCTTAACAAGCCATGGCCCTTCTCTGGGACGACGACGAGCGCGGACCGTGCGGGGTGCCGAGAGGAGGGGGGGGCACCTGAGATGCCGCCCTCGATCACCGCGGGGAGCATCGCGAAGGAGCTGGCAGAGGATGAACACCTGCGGATCGTCTTCCGCCCCGCGCACTGGCCCCGCGAGATGTACTGCGACCACGACTTCGAGAGGCCGTGGACCGTCCAGAGGAGGTCGTAGCTGTCTCTCAGCGGACGTCTGACGGAAGGCGGAAGAGACGTCAGGCGCGCACAGAATGGAAGCGTTCCTACGCCGCATCGAGGTGTGGAAGGACACCGAGCTCCGGGCTCCGCCCGCCGCAGCGCCGTCGTTTTAAAAAGCGGACAGACTTCATACGACACGCCATGTCGTCGCGACGAGCAGCCGCTGCCATGACTCCGACGTCGACGTCGGCTGCCTCCCGGGCGGCCCGGGCCACCGCGGAGGCCGCGGGGATCAAGAGGGACCTGCGATCGCAGCTGTGTGTCGGGGCGAAGCACCCCGGGCGCCCCGACGAGTACCGGGTCAGCGTCCGCGCGACCTGCGTGGCGGCCTCCGGCG
>CAIRBD010000639.1 GCA_903876745.1 uncultured Gemmatimonadota bacterium | reverse complement strand
GCCGCGACCGGCGTGCAACTCAACCGGCTCGTGCTCGGCGATTTCGAGCAGATCACCGCCAAGGTGCGCTCAGTGACCGACGTGATCGCAGAGATCGCGCGCGCCAGCGAGCAGCAGAGTCAGGGCGTCGCGCAGATCAACACGGCGGTGGAGGAGATGAACCGCGCCATGCAGCAGACGGCGACCACCTCGGCCGACTCAGCCTCCGCGACGACGGAACTCACCGGGCAGGCCCATACCCTGCAGGACATGGTGGCCACGTTCGAGTTGAGCGACACGGAGGAGAACGCGGGGCCCGGCGACACGCGCGGCGCGTCACGCACGCCGCCGACGGCCCTACGGCTTCGCGGGCTCCGCGCTCCGCAGCTTCGCTAACCGCGACTGCACCTCCTTCACGGCGGGCTGCAGTTCGGGATCGGCGGTCTTCCATAATTCCACGAAGCGTGCGTACTGCCTGGCGGCGTTGTCGCGGTCGCCCTTGGCCTCGTACAACTCGCCGAGGCGCTTGAGCGAGGGGCCGAGGAATTTGGCGTCGTTGAGCCAGCGCGTCTGGTGCTTGTCGTTCACATACCGTTCGAACACGGCGATCGCCGAATCGGCCTTGCCGCCCAGATCATAGGCCTGCGCCAGCTGCGGCCAATCGTCGGTCACGCCGATCACGAAATCGTAGTCGACTCTCTTCGCGCGAAAGCTCGCTGCGGCCGCGTCGTATCGCTTCTCCGCGAGCGCGATGGCGCCCTGCAGGTGGGCGTTCGTGTTCGAGTCGGGTACCGTTCCGAGCGCCTGGTATGTCCGGTTGAAATCGGCGAGCGTCGCCTTGGCGGCGTCCACACGACCGACGATCAGCTGCGCGTCCACCAAGTCGCGATACGGCCGGTCCACTCCTTCAATGGAGGCGGGCGGCACGGCCTTGAGCGCTTCGTCCAGCTGACGCGCCGCGGCCGCGCGATCCCCTTTGTACCACGCGGTGCGGACGACCGTCTTCAGCATATCCGCGAGCACGTTCCCCGTCTTCTTCGCTTCACGGTCGGCGGCGATGAGGTTGCCGGTCGAGCGATCGGCGTCGGCGAGGCGTCCGCGCGCGGCCGCCAGCGAGACCGTTTGCTCGTACCCCCACGCCTTCTCATCGGGACTGCTCGTCTCGCTGGCGACGTTCGCCGCGATGCGCGCTGCCGAGTCCGCCAGTCCCGCCGTCCACAGCAGATCGACCGTGTTGTAGTCGAAGTTCCACTTCGACCGCGGCAACCGGCGCGCCGCGTCCGCGAAGGTCTTCGCCGCTTCGTCCACCTTGCCCTGACTGAACAAGACCCGGGCCAGGCCCGCGGCGCTCTGGAACGTGGTCGAGTCGGCGGCAAGTGAGCGGCGCATGAGGGCCTCGGCCCTGCTCCACTCCTGGCGACCTTCGAGACTCACGGCGAGGTTGATGAGCCCGGTCTGATTCGTCGGCGAGAGTTCGAGCAGACGCTCGTACGCCGCCAGCCCCTTGGCGACCTCGGGCTTGGGGCCGCGCGTGTAGTAGTAGCCCTCTAACGACAGTCGCTCCTCGTCGCTCAGCCGGTCGCGATGCGCGAACGCTTTGCTCAGCATCGCGTATCCCGCGGCCTTCTGACCGCCGGCATTCAGGAGTATCACCGCCAGCTTCCGGTACGCCATCGCGAACGAGGTGTCGAGCGCGATCGCCTCTTCGAGCAGTTTGCGTCCCTGCTGCGTGTCGCCGGCGTCGTACGCCCGCTGCCCATCGACGAACTTGCGCAGCGCTTCCATGGAGCCGGTGGTGACCCGCTCGTACTCCGGCGTCGCGTGGATGTTGCGCAGCGATTCGCCGGCGCGTTCGCGCAGCCGCCGGGCCAGCTGGTCGATCGCCCCCACGACGTCGTTCTCGGTCTTGGCCGTCTCTTTGAACGAGGCCAGCACGTCGCCCGTCTGCGTGGCGATAAGGTTGGC
>CAIRBD010000638.1 GCA_903876745.1 uncultured Gemmatimonadota bacterium | reverse complement strand
TCGTCACAAAGTGCGCGACAGTGCCCGGCGCGTGACGGCAAGTTCCGAGTTGCCGTGACCGGCGCGCGGAGTGACCTTCCGGTTGCCGATTCGATCCCGCCCTACGACGCCCAGCGGAGGCCAGCCCGTGCACGACCTCGAACACTTCATCAGCGGCCAACGCGTGCCGGGCACCAGCGGCCGCTTCGGCGACGTGTACGATCCGTCCGCGGGCATCGTGGCATCGCGCGCCCCACTCGCCTCGCGCGCCGAGACCGAGGCGGCGATCGACGACGCGCATCGGGCGTTCAGCGCATGGGCCGAGACCCCGTCGCCGGCACGCGCACGCGTGATGTTCCGCTGGCGCGAGCTGATCGAGCGTCACATGGACGAACTCGCCCGGCTGCTCTCGAGCGAGCACGGCAAGGTGCTCGCCGACGCGCGGGGCGACATCCAGCGCGGACTCGAGGTGGTCGAGTTCGCCTGCGGCATCCCGCATCTGCTGAAAGGCGAGTTCTCCGACCAGGTGTCGCGCGGCATCGACATGCATTCGCTGCGCCAGCCGCTTGGCGTGTGCGCCGGCATCACGCCGTTCAACTTTCCGGCGATGGTGCCGCTCTGGATGTGCGCGCCCGCCGTGGCCTGCGGCAACAGCTTCATCCTCAAGCCGTCGGAGAAGGACCCCAGCTGCACGCTGCGCCTGGCCGAGCTGTTCGTGGAGGCCGGCGGCCCGCCGGGGGTGCTGAACGTCGTCATCGGCGACAAGGAAGCGGTCGACACACTGCTCACCGACCCGCGCGTGCAGGCCGTGAGCTTCGTCGGCTCCACCCCCATCGCGCGCTACGTGTATGCCACCGCCGCCGCGCACGGCAAGCGCGTGCAGGCGATGGGCGGCGCCAAGAACCATCTCGTCGTGATGCCCGACGCCGACCTCGATCAGGCTACCGACGCGCTCATCGGCGCGGCCTACGGCTCGGCGGGCGAACGCTGCATGGCCATCTCCGTGGCCGTCGCCGTGGGCGACGCGACGGCGGACGCCCTGCGTGATCGCCTCGCGACGCGCGTGCGCGCGCTGAAGATCGGCGTCAGCACCGACGCGAACGCCGAGATGGGTCCGCTCGTGACCCTGGAGCATCGAGAGAAAGTCGCCGGCTACGTCGCGCTTGGCGTGCAGGAAGGGGCGGAACTCGTGGTGGACGGACGCGGCCACGTCGTGGCCGGACACGAAGAGGGTTTCTTCCTCGGCGGCACCTTGTTCGACCGCGTCACACCGGCGATGCGCATCTATCAGGAGGAGATCTTCGGCCCCGTGCTCGTGATCGTGCGCGCGGCCACGTTCGACGATGCGCTCGCGCTCGCCAACGACCATCCGTACGGCAACGGCGTGTCGGTGTTCACGCGCGACGGCGATGCGGCGCGTGAGTTCGTGCACCGCGTGCAGGTGGGCATGGTGGGGGTGAATGTGCCCATCCCGGTGCCACTCGCCTTCTATTCGTTCGGCGGATGGAAGCAGTCGGCGTTCGGCGACCACAACCAGCACGGCGAGGACGGCGTGCGATTCTACACGCGCGTGAAGACCGTCACCTCGCGCTGGCCGGCCGGCATCCGCCAGGGCAGCGAGTTCGTGATGCCGTTACTGGGTCGGTGAGCGGCCCGGATCGTTCGCTGCCCACTGGAACGGACGCCGCTACTTGATGCGCCCGAACTTCTTCAACGTCGCCATCAGGCGATCCTGCGGCAGCGCGTACACGCGATAGTCGTTCGCGCCGGTCGTCGTCTCCGCGGCGAGCATCGCATTGAGGATCGCCTCTTCCGTCGCCTGCACGGTGGCGTTGAAGAGCGGGGAGATGCGCCCGTTGCCGATCATCGTGACGGTGGCGCTGTCGGGTTTCGCCGCCGCACCGGGGTTCGCCGTCGAGAACGCGACGAAGATGTCGCCTGAGCCGTTGCCGCCGAATCCGCCGGCGCGTCCCACGCCGAGCGCCACGCGCGTGGCGATGCGGTGCAGTTCATGCGGCAACAACGGCGCATCGGTCGCGACGACGACGATGATCGACCCCTGCTCGGCGGCGTCCTCGGCGCCGCGGGCCGGGGCGGCGTCATCACACCGGCGACGCGCCGGGGCGCCCGACGCCGGCGGCGGTGATACAGCGCCCGCAAAGCACGGCTGCAGATCGCTGATCTCCTCGCCCACCGGCACTCCCGCCACGCGCAGGTCGCGGCGTGATCCAAAGTTGCACTGCACGAGCACACCCACCGTGTAGCCGCCCTGATTGTCGGCCAGCTTGCGGCTCGCGGTACCGATGCCACCCTTGAAGCCGAGGCAGGTCATCCCCGTGCCGCCGCCCACCACGCCTTCCTTCACCGCACCGGCCGCCGCGCCGTCGAGCGCAGAGAACACGTGCTCGGGCTTCACGTGGAATCCGTTGATGTCGTTCAGCGAGCCGTCGTACGTCTCCGCGACCACGGGAAGGCCCCACGGCTGAAGCCCCGGCCGGCTCACCTGCCACTGGAGGATCGCGTCGCGCACCACGCCCACGCTGTGCGTGTTGGTGATCGCGACCGGCCCCTCGAGCACCCCGCCCTCCTGCAACCACGTGGTGCCCGTCATCTCACCGTTGCCGTTGAGCGTGAACCACGAGCCGAACACCGGGTCCGGGTTCTTCTTGCCACGCGGGTGGATGACGGTCACCCCCGTCCGCACCGGCCCCTTGCCCACGACGAGCGGCCCGCTGCCGCTGATCAATGTGGTGTGCCCGACCTCGACGCCCGCGACATCGGTGATCGCATCCAGCGTTCCCGGCGTCCCGCCGATGAGCGCGGAGATGCCGAGGTCGCGAGCACGGGGCTTCTGGGACTGCGCGACGACGGGGGCAACGACGAGACACAGCGCGAGCAGGTTCCTGAATCGCATGCGGATCACCGTTTGGTTGGTTCGACCACCGACGTTGCGACGCGAGCGCGCCACGAGGTTCCGACCGGCGCGTGAGGGCGCTTCATGCGGAAAAGGGGAGAACTCCGACGCTCCGCACCCCTCTCAGCTCCCTCCCCCTCCCCCTTTCCCTCTCCACTCCCCCTGTCACTCCACTGACTCGACCACCGCCGACAGAATCTCCACGATCCGCTCGATGTGCGACGTCTCGATCACCAGCGGCGGCGACAGCGCGATGATGTCCCCCGTCTGCCGTACGAGCAGCCCGCGCTTGAAGCACTCCAGGAAGATCTCGTACGCCCGTGCCCCCGGCTTCCCCTCGCGCGGCTCCATCTCCACCGCGCCCACGAGCCCGATGTTTCGCACGTCGATCACGTGGCGGCGCCCGCGCAGCGCGTGCACGGCCGCTTCCCACGCCGGCGACATCGCTGCCGCGCGCTCGAACAGCCCCTCGGTCTCATACAGGTCGAGCGTCGCCAGCCCCGCCGCCGCCGCGAGCGGATGCCCTGAATACGTGTATCCATGAAAGAGCTCGATCCCCGCCGGCGCGCCGTTCACGACCGTGTCGTAGATCCCGCGCCGCGCGAGCACCGCGCCCATCGGCACGGCGCCGTTCGTGATCCCCTTCGCCACCGTCATCAGGTCGGGAAGCACGCCGAACCGCGTGGCGCCGAAGTACGCACCCGTGCGCCCGAATCCCGTGATCACTTCATCGAAGATCAGCAGGATGCCGTGGGCGTCGCAGATGGCGCGCAGGCGATCGAGATAGCCCACGGGCGGGATCAGCACGCCCGTCGAGCCCGCCACGGGCTCCACGATCACCGCAGCGATCGTGTCGCCCCCGCGCGCGGCGATCACGCGCTCCAGGTCATCCGCCAGCTCGGCGCCGTGCGCCGGCTGTCCCTTCGAGAACGCGTTGCGGGCCAGATCGTGCGTGTGCGCG
>CAIRBD010000637.1 GCA_903876745.1 uncultured Gemmatimonadota bacterium | reverse complement strand
CGAGCGTCATCCCCTTGGTCATCTCGAACTCACCGGGCTGGAACACCGAACCGGCGACGGTCACCACGTTGCGGCGCATGTCACCGATCGCGAGCACGGTCAGCTGATCGGCGTCCTGCAGCTGGAACGACTTCGCGGCGGCAAGATCGCCGTGCAGCGGCACGTCGATGCGCACCCGGTCGAAACCGGGCTGGCGCTGTGCCGGTGGCACCACGCGGTCCACTTGCACGATGTCGAACGACGCCGTGGCGAGCAGTCCTCCCGCAAAGCCGACAAGGTCGTCGAATCCTTCCCCATTCTTCAGTTCGAAGATCCCGGGCCTGCGCACCGCACCCGTGACGGCCACCGCGCGCGTGTTGAGCGGCACGAAGATCACATCACCCTGCTCCGTGCGAATGTCGTTCGACGCATCGCCACGCAGCAGGTAGTCGTACAGGTCCACCGTGCGGAGCAGCGTGCCACCACGGCGGATCTGCACGGTGCGGAACGACCCGCGCACCGTGGGCCCACCAGCCCGCACGAGCGCGTGGAAGACGGTGGACAGCGCGTTCACCTGATACGAACCGGGCAGTTCCACTTCACCGATCACGAACACCACGTTACTGCGGATGCGCGACAGCGTGAGGTCGAGCTGTGCTTCACCGCTCGCGAGACCGCTGTACGACTTGCCCATCCGCGATTTGAGTAATGCGCGCGCACCGTCGAGCGTGAGCCCGGCGAGCGTGATCTGCCCCACCTGCGGGATCACCACCGTGCCGTCGCGGCGCACGTCGAGCGCGTACGCGAGTTCGACCTGTCCGGTGACGATCAGTTGCAGCTGGTCACCGACGCCCACGCGATAGCTCGGGTCCACGGGCCCGGCCGTGACGGGATCGAACACCGACGTGCCCGCGGCGAAAATGGACTTACCGAAGACACCACCCGACCTCGCGGCAGAGCGCTCGCGGTTCGCCTTCTCGGTCTCGTCGGCCTTCTCCTGCTTCTTCTCTTCCGGCTTCTGCGCGGAGGCTGCATCGAGAAGCCCGAGCGCCGACAGCGCTTTCGCGAAGGCATCCGCCGAGGCGGCGGGCTGGCCGCCGGCGGCGCCACCGGCGGCTGGTTGCCCGGCGCGCTGGCCGGCAAAGAACGGATCCGCGAGCGACGGATCGTATCCCGCGCTCTTGAGCTTGTCCTGGATCTGCGACTGGTTCAGCCCCGACTTCTTGATGGCGTCGGTGATCTGCTCGTTGCTGACATTCTTCCCCATCGCCGCCGCCGCGGCCTGCGCTGCCGTCGGTGCGGCGGGCGTGACCACCGGAAGCTGTTGCACCGGCGGCGGCCCTGCGGGCGGTGTTGGCGGCGTCGGTGGCGGCGTCGGCGGATTCTGCGCGACCGCCGTTCCGACCACCATCGTCACGCCCACGATTGCAGTTCCAACGCGCTGCAAGAACTTCGCGATCATCAGCCCCGGCCTCTTCAAGTGAATACGTGAACCACAACCTATGAAGTTCGCCTCCTGCTACCCCTCGTGCAACGTCAGCCGCCCCGCCGCCGCCTCAACAGCGGCGACCACCTCCGGCGCCCCCCCGAACCCGTCCCTCCCCAGCGACCAGCTCCGCCGCGGCAAGTCCGCCCGCTCCTCGAGCCCCCGCCCCTGCAGCAGATACAACCACCGGTCCGTGCGCGCGAACACCCACAGGTCGAGCATCGGGCTCAGCGACAACTGCTCATCGTCGGTGAACACCGTCACCTCGACCCCGGCACTCGCCACCAACGGCACCTTGAGCCGCGCCACGGTCTCCCGCACCTCGTCGAGTTGCAGCCCCTGCCCCACGAACTCCCGAGCGGTGCGCACGCACTCCAGCGAGAAGCCCACCACCGGGGGCATTTGTTCCAGGAGCGCGTGCAGCAGGTCCACTGAGCGCTCGGCGCCGGCCGACACCTCGGCCACGTACAGCTCCCCCTCCCGACGGAACGCGAACACATCCTCGCGCGGCCGGAATCGGCGCCACACGCTCACATCCGGCGCGCGCCCCCGAAAGAGCACTATCGGGCCGAGTTCGTGGCAGGGTCCATCTCGCGGACGCCGATGCCTCGCAACTTGGTCTTGCCAGAGAGGAGCCCGAAGAGCGACGCCACCGGACGTTTCCGCGCCTTGAGCGCGACCGTGCCGTCCGACCGCACGTCGAATCTCAGCGTGTCCCCCTCCTCGATCTTCAGCCGCAGGCGGACGGACTTGGGGCTCGTGATCTGTCCGTTGCTCGTGACCTTTGCTTCCGGCATGGTGCGTCTCGCGTGTGATTCCTTGTCGGAGGCAAGGAGTTCAGAAGAGTCGGTGTAGCGACGCGGAAAGTCTGCTCACCCAGATGCAATTACACGTCGTCACGGAGTTCCGACGTCAGGGACGGTCTCGCAGCAAGCGCGGCGGCTCGTTGACTCGGCGTCATCTGAAACCACTCCATCCACGACGGGCCAACGTTCTCCGCCACTATCGCGCGCAGGGTAGCCATAGCCTCCGGAGACAGCGCCGGCCGCGACGCGTCCTCCGCCGTGCTTACACGCGGAGCCCCGTCAGGCGGCAGAGTGCCTGGACTCCAACCACTGCTTGAAGGAGCGCTGACTTTCGCCGGAGCGAGCACCGTTCAGCAGATTGTCGATGCTGATATCCTCATCGAGGTCGGGCCAGTTTATCCCCTCGCCCCGGCCGATCAAGCGCCAGTGGGTGCGCTCTTCCGCCGTCGCGTGCGCCAAGCGCGGGAACCACTCGAGCGGCACCGAGATCGAACGACCGTCGGCGAGGTCAACCGCCAGCGTGTCCTCACTCAACACGACCCGTTGCGCGAACGCTGGCCAGTGCTCAATCGGTGAAGTAGCCATTCCACGCCTCCAAAAGCAGTTCCGAATGTTCGCGCACCAGTTCGAGGATGCGATTGATCTCCGTCCGCCCGAACCCGCCGCTCGCCTGCAGTCGCACGGGGTCCAGCCACACCTTGGCGTGATCGTCCTCGCGCTCGACGTGGATGTGCGGCGGCTCGAGCCGATCACCGGCGAAGAAAAAGAACCGATAAGGTCCTACGCGAAGAACGGTCGGCATACGCTGAGAAAGATAACAACGTCTTCGGGCATCTGCCTCTTCACTTCGGAAGCTCCGTCTGCTCACGCACGACGGCCAGCAGCGCGCCACGCTCATTCATCGCCGGATCATCGAGCACCCGCGCGAGCAGCGCCTGCAACATCTGCCCCATCGCCGGCCCCGCCGGCACCCCAGCGCTTTGAAGGTCTTCCCCGTCCACCGCCAGGTCCGCGACCTCGATCGGGTCCCGATACGCCACCCTCCCCGCTTCCAAAGAGAGTCGCCGTACCCGCTGCAGCACCTCCGCGCCCTCCGCGTCTCTCGCGGTAGCAGTTGCCGTTGCCGTTGCAGTTCGCGCCTCCCACAACGCCGTCCACAACGCAAAGAACGTCCCCACCCGCGTCCTCCCCACTCGCGCCACCCACCGTCGCAGCGTCGCCCCGTCGGGCTCCCCCGCCACAACCGCCGCATCCATCGCCGCGCCGATCTCCTTCCACGCCCCCGCCAGATGCGCGATCCACGCCCCGTCCGCGTTGGAGAACCGCAGCGCCTTGGCCACGTGCTTCGCCGTCGCCTCGGTCTCCCCGAAGAACAGCATCGCCAGCCGCGCCAGCGTGGCCGCGCTCTGCGCCGCCTCGTCGCCGTCCGCGCCGCGCGGCAGGTGATCGAGCGCCTCGAACCGCTCCGCCGGCGCCGTCGCCAGCGAGGGGATGAGCGTCGCCAACGCTCCCGTCTCACGCCACCACTCGAGCGCGATGCTCGGCTTGGCCACCTGCTCCATCGTCTTCTCGAGTTCCTGCTTCACCCGCTCCGGGCTCAGCCGGCCGAGGTGCGGCGCCGAGTTCCTGATGGCGTTCCACGTGGCCGGTTCGATGTTGAACCCGAACCGCGACGCAAAGCGGATGGCGCGCAGCGCCCGCAGCCGGTCCTCGCGCATCCGCGCGTCGGCATCGCCCACGGCGCGCACGAGCCCGCGCTTGAGGTCGAGCTGCCCCTCGAACGGATCGCGGAGCTCCTCGCGCTGCGGATGGAACGCGATGGCGTTGATGGTGAAGTCGCGCCGCGCGAGGTCTTCGTCGAGCGACGCGCCGAACTGCACCACGGCGTGGCGGCCGTCGGTCTGCACGTCGTGCCGGAAGGTGGTGACCTCGTGCATCACGTGGTGCTCGTCGAGCACCCCCACGGTGCCGAACTCCACGCCCACGGGCACGGTGCGCTTGAACACCTGCATCACCTGCGTGGGCGTCGCGCTCGTGGCGAGGTCCCAGTCGAGGTGCGGGTGACCGAGGAGGGCGTCGCGCACGGCGCCGCCGACGCACCAGGTCTCGTGGCCGGCGCGTTCCAGACGGGCGACGATCTCGCGGACGGAGGGGGGAGGGTTCAGGCGCTTCAAGTCGAATGGGTAGCCGGGAGAGGGCACGGTGCTCGGCGAGTTCTTGAAAATCTACCGCGGAGACGCGGAGGGCGCGGAGGACTGCCACACCGATGCCTTGCTATCGGTCGTCCGCTCGCGTTCGCAGCCAGTCGGCGATCGCGGCTTCGTCCGCACCGTCGGTGGCAACATCGACCATCAGGCGGACGGCGTCCTCGGGCGAGGCCTCGATGCGAATGCCGTTGACCCGCAGAAACGTGAGTCCCGCCAGAAACGCCGTGCGCTTGTTCGCATCGGCATAGCCGTGGTTCTTCGCGAAGCCAAAGATGTAGCTGGCTGCGCATTCGAGGAGATCGCCACCGGCATATTCGAAACGGTTGCGCGCACGCGCGAGCGCTGACTCGATGCTGCTCTCGTTGAGCACGCCGGCGTTGCCGCCGTGCTGCTGCCGCTGGTCTTCCTGTATCGCATCGACGAGCGTGCGCGTGAGCCAGTGAGGTGCCACGAGGTCAGAGCTTCGCGAGCGCGGCCATCGCCGCCCGGTTGTCGCGCGCGACTTCGGCGTAGGCGACGAGCGCGGTCGTGGTTTCCGGATCGACGGCGGTCAACAGGATGCCCTGCGCCGTCTCGATGGCGAACACCTCGTCGTTCGCCTGGAGGTGCTGGCGCTGGAGCATGTCCTTTGGGATGATCGCGCCAACGGAGCCGCCGATCTTCTTGAGTATGATGGACTGCACGATTTGGCCGCCTGGCGCTTGGGACAAACGAAGTATGACTAATGTTATACGACCTGCAACTTACTGCAAGAGGAGGCAAAAGGCACCGCTACCGCGGAGACGCAGAGGGCGCGGAGGACTGCCAGCACAATGGATAAGCAGTCCTCCGCGCCCACTGCGTCTCTGCGGTGGAGGTTCCCTGGACTGACCCTCCAGCCTACCGGACTACCCGCAGAGCACCGACCCGCCGTTCACATTGACGATCTCCCCCGTCACGTGCCGCGCCCCATCAAAGCACAGCGCCACGATCGGAAACGCGATGTCATCCGCGCTCGCCACGCGCCCCACGGGGATCCCCTTGGCGATGCGCGCCTTCCCCCCGTTCGCGAACGGCTCGGCGCACATCTCGGTGTCCACCCACCCCGGCGCGATGGAGTTCACGGTGATCCCGTCACCGGCCACCTCCACGGCGAGCGACTTCACGAACGAGATCATCGCGCCCTTGGACGTGCCGTAGTCGGCGTGCATCGCCTCGCCGCGCTGCCCGGCGGTGGACGAGACGAGCACGAGCCTCCCGGCGCGCATCCCGGCCTGCATCGCGCGCACGGCGGCGCGCGACACGAAGAAGGTGGCGTCCACGTTCTCACGCATCGTGCGAGCCCACCGTTCGTCGCTGAGCGCGCTCACGGGCACTTCCTCCACGGGCCAGATGCCGGCGGAGTGCACGCAGATGTCGACGGCGCCGAGTTCGTGCATCGCGTGTGCGACGAGCGAATCGGCGCCGGCGGCCGTGCCGAGGTCGCTGGCGTGCGTGGTAGCCCGAACGCCGAGCGCGCGGCACGCGGCCGCCATCGCCTCAGCGGGTGCCGAGCGGGAGTGGTAGCCGATGCAGACATCGGCGCCGGCGGTGGCGAGGAGCCGGGTGACGGCGCCGCCGATGCCGCGTGAGCCGCCGGTGATGACGGCGGATTTGCCTTTGAGCGAGAAGGGAGAGGTCACGAGTCGAGAAAGTGTTGTGGGGAAACTGCCACGCGGGGAAAGGCTCGGATCAATTTGCGGTCGGACGTCACGAGGGGCACGGCCAGTCGCTGCGCCACGTCGATGTACTCGCAATCGTACGCCGAGCAGCCACTCTCGGCAGCGAGCGACAGCACGCGGTCCGAGATCACGTCGAATTCACGCCCCACCAGCACCGCGTGTGCGCGCCGCACACGCTCGAGTGCGTCGCCGATCGTGATCGACCGCAGCCGGACCGCCGTCGCCATCGCGTTGCGGAACTCACTGCGCCACAGGAGGGGAGCGGCCCACTCGCCGTCCGCGACGAACACCGCGCGTGCCTGCTGCGACTCGGGCTCACGGCTGAGCAGATGGATCAAGAGGTTCGCGTCGGCGACGATCACTCCGTTACTCCCGACCGGACCGAACGGCGCGCCGAATCTCGGTGCTCGTCAGCCCCAACCGCGGCAGGGCCGACCGCGCTGCGTCGATCTCGGCGAGCAGGCGTGCGCGGTCGGGCGACGTCTCGTCGGCGACCCGCTCGAGCTGCACGAGGATCTCGCTGTTCAGGCTGCGGCGGTTCGCTTCGGCGCGCTTCTTCAGCTTCTTCAGCACGGTCTCGGGGATGCCCTTCACGGTGATGGACTTCACGGCGGGCTCCATGATGGGAACGGGGTGGTTGCAAAATACAACCATTCCGTTTCGAGTGCCATCATACTGGCGCGGTGACGGTTGAGTGACGGACTGCCGTACAGTTGGGAGGAACTGCTACCGCGGAGACGCGGAGTTGCGCAGAGGACTGCAACCACATGGACAAAGCAGAGCTGGACTTTTTGACTGGCCAGGTGATCGGCGCGGCGATGAAGGTGCACACCTTTCTTGGCCCCGGCCTTCTGGAGGGGGCGTACGAGGCGTGCCTCGTGCATGAGCTTCGGCGGCGTGGAGTGGATGTGGCAGCCCAAGTCGCCCTACCGCTCTGGTACGAGGGGGTCGAGATAGCCGTGGGCTATCGCATCGACCTGCTCGTCGCCGATGTGATCGTCGTGGAGTTGAAGGCGGTGAGCAGGCTCCAGCCGATCCACGAGGCGCAACTGCTCTCGTACCTGAGGCTCAGCGGCAGGAAGCTGGGACTGCTGATCAACTTCCACGAGATCCGGCTGAAGACCGGCGTGCGGCGGCTGGTGAACGGGCTCTAACAGCAACCCCAGAGCAGAGGAACTGCTACCGCGGAGACGCAGAGGACGCGGAGGACGGCGACTACAATGGAAAAGAAGTCCCTGCGTTCTCCGCGTCTCCGCGGTAGATGTCGCAGTTGCCGTTGCCGCCCCACTCACCCCTGCGCGAACACCTCTTCGTCGATCGATTCGCAGATGGCGTGCGAGATGTTCAACTGGATCTCCTGCGCCCGGTCGGTGCGATCGGTCGGCACCACGATGCAATGATCCACGATCGCCGCCAGCGGTCCCCCGCCCTTCGCCGACAACGCCAGCGTGGCCACACCCTTCGCCCGCGCCGCCTCGGCTGCGCGCAGCAGGTTCGGCGACTTGCCGCTCGTCGTGTGGAGGATCAACAGATCCCCCGGACGGCAGAGTGCCTCGACCTGGCGTGAGAAGATGACATCGAACGAGTAGTCGTTGCCGGCCGCCGTGAGCAATGACGTGTCCGTGGTGAGCGCGATGGCCGCGATTGCCCGACGCTCCCGTTTGTAGCGGACGACGTACTCGGTCGCCATGTGCTGGGCATCAGCCGCACTGCCACCGTTGCCGCAGAAGAACAGTGTGCCTCTGCCCATGACAGTCGCGCGCACCATCGCGGCGGCCTTCTCGATGCTCGGACCAAGCTCCTCGGCGGCACGATGCGCCGTCGCCGAGAGATCGCGCAAATGTGCAGTCAGGTCCACGGTCATTCGCCGTACCTCGCCAGTTGTCGTTCGGCCGCCTTGGCCCGCGCCACCAGGGTCTCCGGAGCGTCCGCCGCCGCCTCGAACGCATAGGTCACGCACGCGTCGGCCGCGAGCAACTTCAGCGCCCCCTCACGCGAACTCGGGTCGCCGTGCAGCACATCACCGCAGAGCGCCCCAGCCGCCTCCACGAGCGCCTCGGCCAGCGGCAGGGCCTCCCACTCCGCATGCGCCGCGAGCGTGTCCGCCACGCAGCGCGCCAGCGCCTCAGGCGCGGGCGGCAAACGCGTCGCGACCCACGCCGCGTGGCCGCCGGCGGTACCAGCCTCGCGCGGATCGCGCTCGCTCACGCCACCCCCTGCCAGCACCCCGCGCACCACCTCGGCGGCCGCCGTCATCGTCGTCTCGAGCGCGTCGGCCGCAACGCCGGCCTGCGCGAGGTGCGGTTTGCCGCCCCCACGGATTCCCGTCGCGGCGCCGATGGCCTTCACGAGATCGCCCGCCGAGACACCCTTCGCCCGGAGCGAGTCACCCACGACCACCACGAGCGTCCCCTTCCCCTCCTCGAACCCCGCACCAAGCAACCCAACGCCATCAGGCATCGACTCGCGCGCCGCATCCCCCATCGCCTGCAGATCCTTGATGTCAGCAGCCTGCACCACACGCGAGGTCAGCTTCCACACCCCAACAACCTCCGCGTCCTCCGCGT
>CAIRBD010000636.1 GCA_903876745.1 uncultured Gemmatimonadota bacterium | reverse complement strand
CCCGCATGAGATTCCGGCGGCGACGGCGCGGAACCTCGGACACGACCAGCCGAAGGCCCGCATGGCGCCCGCCGCGAAGCCACCGAAGGACACCGCAAAGCCCGCCGGCCAGCCCGCGCAATCGGCGGTGAAGGCGGCCGCGAAGCCGAACCCCGAGCTCCCTGCGGAGAAAGCGCAGGCGGGCGACGTCGTCCGACCCATGCCCGCCGCCGGCTCCGGGCAGCGCGCCGAGCAGAAGGCCAAAGACGACGCCGCCGCCGAGCGAAAGAGCGCGGACGAAGCGCAGAAGAAGGCCGCCGACCCCAAAGCCCCCGCACCGAAGAAGCCGTGACCGTTCGTTCGACTCCCCGCACTGGACCGCATCTCTCGTGACAGCCGTTCCCCGCCCCGGCGACCCCGCGATCACCCCGGCCCTTGTGGCCGAACACGGGCTCACGCCGGACGAGTACGATCGCCTCGTCAACATGCTCGGCCGCACCCCCACCTTCACCGAACTCGGTATCGTCAGCGCGCTGTGGAGCGAACACTGCTCCTACAAGCACTCGCGCCCCGTGCTCAGGTCGCTCCCCACGAAGGCGCCGTGGGTCCTGCAGGGGCCCGGCGAGAACGCCGGCGTCATCAGTATCGGTGACGGACTCGCCGTGGCATTCAAGATCGAATCGCACAACCATCCGAGCGCCGTCGAGCCCTACCAGGGCGCGGCGACGGGGGTGGGCGGCATCCTGCGTGACGTCTTCACGATGGGCGCGCGTCCCATCGCGATGCTCAACTCGCTGCGCTTCGGGTCCCTCGACACGCCGCGGGTGCGCTATCTGGTGGGCGGCGTCGTCAAGGGGATCGGCGACTACGGCAACTGCATGGGTGTGCCCACGGTCGCCGGGGACGTGATGTTCGACCCCGCCTACGAGGGCAACCCGCTCGTCAACGCCATGTGCGTGGGCATCCTGTGCGAGGACGACCTCATCCTCGCGAAGGCCGAAGGGATCGGCAACCCGATCATGGCCGTGGGCGCGCGCACCGGACGCGATGGCATCCACGGCGCGAGTTTCGCCAGCGAGGACCTCTCGCACGAGAACGACGCGAAGCGTCCGCGCGTGCAGGTGGGCGACCCCTTCACCGAGAAGCTCCTGCTGGAGGCCACTCTCGAGTTGATCGCCAGCGGTGATTGCGTCGCCATCCAGGACATGGGCGCGGCGGGGCTCACCTCGAGCAGCGCCGAGATGGCCGAGCGCGGTGACGTGGGCGTCGTCATCGACACCACGAAAGTGCCGCAGCGCGAGACGGGGATGACGCCCTACGAGATCCTCCTCTCCGAATCGCAGGAGCGGATGCTCGTCGTCGCGAAGAAGGGCAAGGAGGACACCGTCCGCGCGATCCTCGCCAAGTGGGACCTCACCGCAGAAGTGATCGGTGAGGTGATCGCCGAACCGGTGTATCGCGTCGTCGAAGGGGACCGCATCGTCGCCGAATTCCCAGGCAACCGTCTCGTCACGGACTGTCCCCAGTACCACCCGGAGGCGAGGGAGAGTGAGCTGATCATCGCCCTCCGCGCACGCGACGTGCATGCCGTGCCCGCGCGCGCCGAGGAGCGCGACGCGATGTGGACGCTCCGCCGCCTGCTCGAATCGCCGACCATCGCAAGCAAGCGTTGGATCCACCGGCAGTACGACTCCACCGTGCGCACGAACACGGTCATCGGGCCCGGCGGCGGCGACGCGGCGGTGCTGCGCGTCCGCGGCACGAACAAGGCGCTCGCCGTGAAGACCGATTGCAACGGTCGCTACGTGTATCTCGATCCGCGGATCGGCGGGCGCATCGCGGTGGCCGAGGCCGCCCGCAACGTGGCGTGCGTGGGGGCGCGCCCGCTCGCCATCACGAACTGCCTGAACTTCGGCAATCCCAAGCGTCCCGAGATCTTCTTCCAGTTCCGCGAAGCGGTGCACGGCATGGGTGACGCGTGCCGCGCGCTCGATACCCCCGTGACGGGCGGCAACGTCTCGCTCTACAACGAAAGTCCGCTCGGCGCCGTCTACCCCACCCCGACCATCGGCATGGTGGGACTCGTGAGCGACCTCGCGCACATCACGCGGATGCGCTTCGCCGACGCGGACGACGCCATCGTCCTGCTCGGCGTGCCCACCGACGAGTTGGGGGCGAGCGAATATCTCTCGTGGATCCACGGCGTGGTGGCCGGCGCGCCGCCGGCCTGCGACCTCGCCGGGGAGCGCGCCCTGATCGACGCGCTGCTCGAGGCGATCGCCGCTGGTCACGTGAAGTCGGCACACGATTGCAGCGAGGGCGGGCTCGCCGTCGCCCTCGCGGAGTGCGCGATGGGCGACCTCGACGCATTGCGAGGCGCCGACGTCGACCTGTCCGCGTGGAAGTCGCTCCCCGAACGCGCGCTGCTGTTCGGCGAGGCGCAGGGACGGGTCGTCCTCACCACCACTGCGGTCGACGCCGTGCTCGCCATCGCGGCGGCGCACGGGGTGCCGGCGCAGCGCATCGGCACCGTGCGCGACGCTGCCGACGGCCTCACGATCCGCATCGGCGATCGCCGGTTGCACAGCACGCTCGCGCCGCTCGCCGACGCGTATCACGAGGCGATCCCCCGCGCGATGCGACGGGCGCCGGCAGAAGCGGTGACGGCTGACGTCGCCGCGGGAGTAGCGGACTGATGTGCGGTATCTTCGGTGTCGCCGGGAAACCGGACGCAGCGAGTCTCGTGAACCTCGGCCTGTACTCGCTGCAGCATCGCGGGCAAGAGTCGGCGGGGATCGTCGCCGTCGGCGGCGGTGAAGCGCACGGGTATCGCGCCATGGGGCTGGTGGGTGAACAGTTCGACGCCGACCGTGTGGCGCAGCTCCCGGGCACCACGGCCATCGGGCACACCCGCTACTCCACGGCGGGCAGTTCGACCATCGAGAACGCGCAACCCGCGCTCGTGAACTTCCGCAGCGGGCACATCGCCCTCGCGCACAACGGCAATCTCACGAACGCCACCGAGATCCGCGAAAAACTCGAGGCGTACGGCTCGATCTTCAGTTCCACGATGGACAGCGAAGTCATCGTGCACCGGCTCGCGCGGTCGATGGCCACGCGTCCCGAGGACCAGCTGGCGGAGGCGCTGCAGGGCGTGGAGGGCGCGTATTCGCTGCTCGTGCTCATCAACGAGACGCTGCTCGCGGCGCGCGACCCGCACGGGTGGCGCCCGCTCGTGATGGGGCGCCTCGGCGACGCCATCGTGTTCGCGTCG
Source organism: uncultured Gemmatimonadota bacterium (assembly GCA_903876745.1). GTDB lineage: Bacteria > Gemmatimonadota > Gemmatimonadetes > Gemmatimonadales > Gemmatimonadaceae > Fen-1231. The sequence continues at coordinate 471 of CAIRBD010000636.1, read as the reverse complement.
GAGACGTGCGCGCTCGACATCGTCGGCGCCACACTGGAGCGTGAAGTGCTCCCCGGCGAGATCGTCGCGATCGATGCCGACGGCCTGCGGTCCGTGCAGCTGCCGCCGGCCAAGGAGCTGCACCGCTGCGTGTTCGAACACGTGTATTTCGCCCGCCCCGACAGTCAGGTGTTCGGCGGGTCGGTGGACCGCGCCCGCCGCGCCCTCGGCCGGCAGCTCGCGCTCGAACATCCGGCGACCGGCGCCGATTTCGTGTTCGCCGTGCCGGACTCGTCGAACGCCGCCGCGCTGGGATTCTCCGAGCAGAGCGGGTTGCGGCTGGAGCACGCGCTCATCCGCAATCACTACGTGGGCCGTACGTTCATCCAACCCACACAGGCCGGCCGCGACGCGAAGGTGCGCGTGAAGTACAACGCCGTGCGCGACGTCGTGCAGGGGAAGAGCGTCGTGATGGTGGATGATTCCATCGTG
>CAIRBD010000635.1 GCA_903876745.1 uncultured Gemmatimonadota bacterium | reverse complement strand
GGACGCCAAGTCCGAGGTCGACGGCATCGAAGGACTGAACTTCCTCGATCCGAATTTCGTGTCGATCAACAACACGAGCTCACGGTCGAGTCGGACGACGATCACGCAACGCCGACTCGTGAGCGCCTTCGGCAGCGCCTCGCTCGACTTCCGGAAGTACCTGTACGTGAATGTGACCGGGCGCAATGACTGGACGTCGACGATCCCGCTCGCGCACAACTCGTTCTTCTATCCGTCGGTGTCCTCGAGCTTCATCTTCTCCGACGCCTTCCCGTCGATCGCGCGGTACGTGACGGGTAAGCTGCGTGCCGGCTTCGCCGAGGTGGGGCGCGATTCCCGTCCGTACGCCTACGCGCCGAGTCTCGAGTACAAGACGACGTCGGGCGGCGGCTACGGCGCCACCTTCTACGGCCCGAACATCGACCTCAAGCCCGAGTTCGCCAAGTCGTATGAGTTCGGCACCGAGTTGAGCTTCCTCGACGACCGGCTCGGCCTCGACATCACGTACTACAAGAAGCAGACACAGGACCAGATCGTGAACGACATCCGTGGCTCGTACGGCACGGGCTTCATCCTGTTCAACCTGAACGGCGCCTCCACCGAGAACCACGGCATCGAGATCACGCTGCGCGGCACGCCGATCATCAAGCGCGACTTCACGTGGGACGTGCAGGCCAACTTCACGATGGCCCGCGGCAAGGTGGTCTCGCTGCCGCATTCGCTTCCCGAGTCGTACGTGTCGGACACGTGGCTCTACGGCAACGTGCGCAACGGCACGATGCCCGGCCTCTCGACGATGTCGCTGACCGGCCTCTTCTACCTGCGCGACACCTCGAGCACGAGCGGGCATAAGGGCGCCCTGCTCATCGACCCCACGTCGGGCCTGCCGCTCCGTTCGAGCACGTTCATCGACGCCGGCTACGATCGCCAGCCCGACTACACGATCGGCCTCTCGAACACCTTCCACTACAAACGCTTCACGCTCGATTTCCTGATCGACATCCGGAAGGGCGGCGACATCTTCAACGCCACGGAGCACTACCTCACGACCCGTGGCCTCGCCATGAGCACGACCGACCGCGAGACGCCACGCATCATCCCGGGCGTCATCCGCGACGGCAAGGAGAACTCCGCGACGCCGACGGTCAACAACATCGTCGTCGTCCCCGCGGTGCAGACGGGCTACTACACCAACATGAGCGAAGAGCTCTTCATCGAGAAGAACATCAACTGGCTGCGCCTCCGCGACGTCACGCTGCGTTACAACATCCCGGACGGCTGGATGCGCGCCCGGAACGCCAGCGTGTTCATCACGGCGACGGACCTGTTCCTTCTCACCAACTACACCGGACTCGATCCGATCGTGAACGGCAACTCCGCCGCGGTCGGCGGGTCGGGCGGTGTCGGGATCGACTTCGGCAACTTCCCGATCCCGCGCGGCGTGAGCTTCGGCCTCAAGGTGGGCTTCTAATCATGACAAACTTCCTGAACTCCAAGACGCGCACGAAGATCGTGCGCGGTACGGTGCTCGCGGCGATGCTCGCGGTGACGCCGAGCTGCCGCCAGTTCCTGGACGTCAACACGAACCCCAATGCGCCCCAGACGGTCACGGCGAACCTGTACCTGCCGCCGATGATCCACTGGATGTTCACGGCGCCGCAGTATGACGGCCGGTTCATCGGCCGCCTCACGCAGCAGTGGATGCTCGCCAACGGCCAGTCGGCGCTCAGCACGTGGGACCGCATGGGCTACGACCCGTCCAGCGACAACGGCGCCGAGCAGTGGCGCGATGTGTACTGGTCGCTGGGTCAGAATCTCGTCGACATGATGACGAAGGCCGAGGCCGAGCAGCGCTGGGACCTCCTCGGCGTCGGTCAGATCATGAAGGCATGGGGCTGGCAGGTGCTCACCGACATGCACGGTGAGATCATCGTCAAGCAGGCGATCGACGCCTCGCGCTTCTCGTTCGACTACGACACGCAGGAGTACGCCTACGGCGAGATCCAGCGCCTGCTCGGGCTCGCCATCACGAACCTGGGCCGCTCCGACGGCGCGGTCGACGCGACCTACCTCGCGCGGACGGACAAGATCTACAACGGCGACCGTACGAAGTGGCTGAAGCTGGCGAACGCCATGATGGCGCTCAATCTCAACCACTTCACCAACAAGTCCACGTACAAGCCCGCCGACGTGATCGCCTACGTCGACAAGGCGTTCGCGAGCAATGCGGACGATCCGCTCATGCTCTACACGAACACCGATCCGGCGTTCGCCGACCGCAACTTCCTCGGCGTCTCGCGCGGCAATGTCAACAGCTACCGGCAGACGCTGTTCATCCTCGGACTCATGAACGGCACGCAGTTCGGCGGCACGGTGGACCCGCGCATGAGCCGCATGCTCTCGCCGTCGCCCGACGGCCAGTACCGGGGCGTGGACCCGAACGTGATCGCCTTCGGCGCCATGACGACGACGCAGCAGCCGATGAACTTCTTCGGCTACACGGGCTCCACCGGCGTCTCCGGTTCGCCGAGTCGGTACATCTTCGACGACAAGACCAGGCTGCCGTTGATGACGTACGCGCAGCTGCAGTTCATCAAGGCCGAAGCGGCGTACCGCAACGGCGACAAGGCGACGGCGCTGGCGGCCTACAAGACCGCCATCTCGTCGCACATCGATTTCGTGAACGCGCGCAACACGGACAACGGCCAGACGCCCACGCAGATCAGCGCGGCGGAGAAGGCCGCGTTCCTCGCCGATCCGAACATCGTGCCGGCGTCAGCCGCGGCGCTCACGCTCACGCACATCATGAGTCAGAAGTACATCGCGCAGTGGGGCTGGGGGCACAACGAGATCTTCATGGACATGCGCCGCTATCACTGGACCGACATCGATCCGGCGAGCGGCAAGCAGGTCTACCCCGGCTTTACGCCGCCGACCAACCTCTACCCCGACAACGGCGGCAAGGTCGTGCAGCGCATCCGCCCGCGCTACAACTCCGAGTACGTGTGGAACGTGCCGGCGCTGACCGCCATCGGCGGGCTCGCGCTGGACTTCCACACGAAGCCGATCTGGATCACTCAACCGTAACCCGGCCATGAACAAGCATACATCCATTGCATTGCTGCTCTGTGCCGCCGTGTTGTCGGCCTGCGGCACCAAACAGTTCCAGGACATCACGGCGCCGCCCTCACAGGCGAAGATCCGGTTCTTCAACTTCGGCGTGAATGCGCCGGGCGTGAACTTCTACGCCAACACCACGAAGATGACGGCGATCAGCTCGACGTCGGGCGTGGAGTCGACGACCGGCGTCGCGTACGGCGCCGGCGGCGTGTCGAGTACAGGCTACTACTCGGCCATCACGCCAGGCTCGTACACCGTCGCCGGCACCATCGCCGCCGCGACCGACAAGGATCTCGCGATCTCCAAGGTCACGACGTCGCTCGATGCCGGCAAGGCGTACTCGTTCTACATGAGCGGGTTCTATGACGCCACGGCCAAGAACGTCGAAGGTTTCGTCGTCGTCGACGACTACGCGGCGGCCATCGACTGGACACAGTCGTACGTGCGCTTCGTGAACGCGGTGTCGAATGCGGCGCCGATGCAGCTCTACGCGAAGAACCAGACCACCACCACCGAAAGTGCGGTGGGCGGGGTGATCGCGTACAAGGCGGCAGGCGCGTTCACCGCCGTGCCCTCGGGCGTGTACGATCTGAGCGCGCGGTTCTCGGGGCAGACCACCAACGCCTTCCCCACCCGTACCGGCGTCTCGTTCGTCGCCGGCAAGGTCTACACCGTCTCGGCGCTCGGTGACATCACCGTCCAGTCGACGACGCTGACCAATCGGGCACGCCTCGACAATACGGCGAACCGCTAGCACCGTATGAACGAAAGAACCCCGGCTCCGGCCGGGGTTCTTTTCGTTCTAAGCCGTTACCGGGGTCCGCGCGCGCGGCCGTACCGCGCCTACGGCAAGGGCGCCGGAGTCGCAAGCGGCTTGCCCGTCTCGAGCACGTACGTCCCGACGATCTTCCACGGTACGGTGCCCGCGTTGCGCGCGAGATGCGGTGTCCCCGCCGGGATGAAGAACACGTCGCCGGCCTTCAGGGTACGCGTCGGCTGTCCTTCTACCTCCAGCGTCGCCGTCCCCTCCAGCACGTACCCGATCTCCTCGCCGGGATGGGTGTGCCGTGCAGCGAGTCCTCCCGGAGGGAGTTCGGCGAGGGCGGTCACGCCGTCGTGGCCTGGCACGGACAGCGGGTGCGTCTGCAGGACGGTGCGCTTGACGCCCGGTGGCGCCTGCCCGCCTTGAGCGGAGAGAGGGCTTGCGGTGGCGATCAGCGACGCGACGATGGCGAAGGCGAACGACGTGCGCATGGACTCCTCGGAGCGTGAGCGGGGACGCGGGGAACTTCGGAGAGATCGGTCGGGTGTCGCCGCGTCGGCGCGGGACACCGGTGCAACGCACGGCACGGCGCGGACCGCGCCGACGCCCTCAGCGGGTCATCGTGACGCCCTTCTCGGGGTCCGCCTTGGCAAAGACCTTCCCCTCGGCGTCCATGAAGGTGATCGCGCGCTTGCGTCCCAGTACGATCTCGTCGGCGCGGGCGTACTGCTGCGCGAACGCGAGTTTGCCATCGCGACGCGCCGGGAACAGCCCGACCGTGAGCCGGACCGTCAGCTCGCTCCCCTCCACCTCTACCTTCGCCACGGCATTCACGGTTCGGATCGTACCGGCGGCCGCGGCATCCGACATCGGAATCGTGACCAGGTTCGGCACGGCCACGCCAACGGGGATCGTCCGTTCCCGAGTGAAGAACATGTACCCCATCACGATCACGGCGAGCAGGCCGACCGCGCCCCAGAGCATGGTACGCTGACGGCGCGCCATGGCCTCCGAATGCCACGCGGCGGTCGCGCGCGTTTGCCGCGGCGCGGCGTTCCGTCCCGCGTCGTCCTTGGGGAACGCCGTCTGACAGAAGGCGCACACCCGGATATTGTGACTCTCTTTACCGCATGATGGGCATATCATCTCTATAAGAATCGCTCGCGCGCCCCGTGTCGGCAACCTCTCGCGGGCAAGCGGGTTGCGGGCAAGCGGGTTGCGGGCAAGCGCGCCGCCCGGGTCCCTGCGCCGGCTCAGTACCCCATGCGCTTCCGCGCGCCGCCCACGGCCGTAACGAGCCGTTCGACATCCTGCGCGTCATTGTACAGGTAGAACGACGCCCGCGTCGTCGCCGCTAGGTCGAGCGAGCGCATCAGAGGCTGCGCGCAGTGATGCCCCGCCCGCACGCAGATCCCCTCCGCGTCCAGGATCTGCGACAGATCGTGGGGGTGCACGCCGTCCACCACGAAGCTCACGACGCCATTCGAGCGCACGCCGCCGGACGGCAGCACGCGCACCCCCTCGAGCGCCGCGAGGCGCTCCGCCGCGAGCGCGCCCAGCCCGGTCTCGTGCTCGTGGACGGCCGCCATCCCCACCCCGGCGAGATACCGCACGGCCGCGCCGAGCCCAACCGCGCCCTCGACGTTCGGCGTCCCCGCCTCGAACTTGTGCGGGATCACGTTCCACGTCGTGCGCTCGTCGCCTACGCGCGAGATCATGTCGCCGCCCATCTGATACGGCGGCATCTGCTCGAGGATCGCGCGCCGTACCACCACGCCGCCGATCCCCATCGGTCCGAGCATCTTGTGCCCGCTGAACGCGTACGCGTCCACGCCGAGCGCGTCCACGCTCACCGAGAGGTGCGGCACCGCCTGCGCCCCGTCGCACACCGCCAGCGCGCCCACGCCGTGCGCGATCCGCACCATCGCCGGCACGTCGTTCACCGTCCCCAGCGCGTTGCTCACGTGCGCGAACGCCACCACTTTCGTGTTGGGCGTGACGAGCCGCGCGAGTCCGGCCATGTCCACGGCGCCATCCGCCGTCAGTTCGGCGATCCGGAACTCGGCGCCGGCCTCCAGCGCGAGCTGCTGCCACGGGACGAAGTTCGCGTGATGTTCCAGTCGCGTCACCACCACACGGTCACCGGCCTTCACGTTCGCCCGCCCCCACGCCGTCGCCAGCAGATTGAGCGACTCCGTGGTGCCTCGCGTGAAGAGCATCGTGTCGCTGTCGGCCACGCCGAGGAAATTCGCGACCGCCGCACGGGAGGCGGCATAGGCGTCCGTCGCCGCCCCGCTCAGGCGGTAGGCGCCGCGGTGCGGATTCGCGTTGGCGTTCGTGTAGTACTCCCGGATCGCGTCCATCACCGACGCCGGCTTCTGGGACGTGGCCGCGGAGTCGAGATACGAGAGCTCAGGATGCGCCGCCAGCAACGGGAAATCCGAACGCGGAACGAGGGGGCCGTTCATGGCGCGTGCGGTTCGGTGCTCACCGTTCCTTCGCCGGAATCGAGCGCCGCCTTCAGGGCGTGCCACGCCAGGCTCGCGCACTTCACGCGCAGCGGGAACTTGCTGACGCCGCCGAACGCCTTCAGGCGTCCGAGGTGCGCGCCGTCGCTCTTTCCCGTCACCAGCATATGGAAATCGTCGAAGACCTTCTCCGCTTCGGCACGGGTCTTTCCCTTGATCGCCGCCGTCATCAGCGACGCGCTCGCCTTGGAGATCGAACATCCCTGCCCGACGAAACTCACGTCGGCGAGTACGTCGCCGTCGAGCTTCACCCACACCGTCACCTGGTCGCCGCACATCGGGTTCACGCCGTCGGCGTGCCCGCTCGCCTCCTCCATCGCGTGGAAGTTCTGCGGCCGCCGGTTCTGGTCGAGGATGATGCTCTGGTACAGTTCGTCGAGTTCCGCGCTCATGTCTTACTCCGGCGTCGTGCGCACGAATTGTTCGAAGACCGCCGCCTCGAGTTGCGTGCGCAGGCCATCGAGTTCGATCGTCTCCAGGACTTCGGCCGCGAACGCGTAGATCAGCAGCGTTCGCGCTGCTTCGGCGTTGATGCCGCGGCTCTTCATGTAGAAGAGCCCCACCTGGTCGAGTTTTCCCACCGTGGCACCATGCGTGCATTTCACGTCGTCCGCGAAGATCTCGAGCTGCGGCTTCGTGTCCACCCGCGAGCCCTCGCTCAGCAAGAGGGCGTGGTTCGTCTGCTTGCCGTCCGTCTTCTGCGCCAGCGGGTCCACGTACACCTTGCCGTTGAACACGCCGTGGCTCGTTCCGTCGAGCACACCCTTGTACAGCTCGCGGCTCGCGCACTTCGGCGCGATGTGCTCGACGAACGTCTGGTGGTCGGCGTGCTGCGTGCCGTCCACCAGGTACAGGCCGTTGAGCTTCGCCTCGGCGCCCTCACCGATCAGCCGCGTGTAGACGTTCGTGCGGCTCAGTGCCGCGCCGCTCGCGAAACTGAACGAGTGGTACACCGAATCGCGCGCCTGCGTCACCTGCACCGTCCCCACGTGGAACGCCTCGGTGCTTTCCTGCTGCACCTTGTAGTGGTCCACGCGCGCGCCACTCCCCACCTCGATCTCGGCGACCGCATTGGTGAAGTACGACGGCGTGCCCACGGCGAGGTACGACTCCACGATCGTGAACTGGCTCTGCGCCTCGGCCACCACGAGCAGTCGCGGATGCACCGCCCCTCCCGCCGCCTTGTCGTCGCAGATATGGACGATCTGGATGGGCGCGTCCACCACCACGCCGCGCGGCACGTGGATCACCACGCCGTCCTGCGTGAACGCCGTGTTCAGCGCCGTGAAGGGGTGCGCGTCGAACGAGGCCAGCTTCCCGAGCCGCTCCGCCACGAACTCCGGGCTCTCCTTCAGCATCTCGTTCAGCGTCGCGACGGTGACGTCGGCCGGCAGCTCGGCGAAGTGGCTCAGCCCGCGCTCGAAGCGGCCGTTCACGAACACCAGCCGGTGCCAGTCCGCCTCGCCGTGCGCCATCCGCTCGACGGCCTTCTGACTCACCGCGCACGTGCCGGGCTTCACCGGCTTGAACGTGCGCTCGGCGATCTTCGTGACGCTCGTGAAGTGCCAGTCCTCATTGCGCGTGGTCGGGAACCCGAGCGCCGTGAAGCGGTCGAAGGCCGACTTGCGCAGCTCGGGCAGCCAGCCGTGACTCGGTCCCGCCGCGAAGGCGTCCGCGTACGTGCTCACGCGCCCTCCGTGATCCAGTCGTAACCCTTCGCTTCGAGCTCGAGTGCCAGCTCCTTGCCGCCGCTCTTCACGATCCGTCCGCCCGCCAGCACGTGCACGAAGTCGGGCACGATGTAGTTGAGCAGCCGCTGATAGTGCGTGACGAGGATCGTCGCATTGTCGGGGCGCTTGAGCTGGTTCACGCCGTGCGCCACGATGCGCAGCGCGTCGATGTCGAGGCCGGAGTCGGTCTCGTCGAGGATCGCGAGTTTGGGCGCGAGTACCGCCATCTGCAGGATCTCGTTGCGCTTCTTCTCGCCGCCCGAGAAGCCGGCGTTCACGGACCGGTGCAGCATCACCTCGTCCATCTCGACGAGCTTGAGCTTCTGCTCCATGAGGTCGAGGAAATCCATCGGATCGACCTCCTCCTCCCCCTTCGACTTGCGGATCTCGTTGTAGGCCGACCGCAGGAAGTACGCGTTCGTCACCCCGGGGATCTCCACCGGATACTGGAAGGCGAGGAACACGCCGTGCTGCGCCCGCTCCTCGGGCTGCTGCGCCAGCAGGTCGGTGCCGTCGTACGTGATGGACCCGCTCGTCACCGCGTACCCCGGGTGGCCGGCGATCACCTGCGCGAGCGTACTCTTGCCGCTCCCGTTGGGTCCCATGATCGCGTGCACCTCGCCGGCGTTCACGGTGAGGGAGATGCCCTTCAGGATTTCCTTGTCGCCCACGTTGGCGTGGAGATTGTCGATCGTCAGCATGTCGTTCGTTCCTTATCGGTTCGTGGCTCGGCTGCTCGTACAGCAGAACCGCGGAAAAACGCGGAAAACTGCTACGGAAACACACGGAACTACTTCTTTAGTGAACGTCGTTTCGCCGCTCAGCCTTCGGTACCGCACGTCCAAGCAACCGCAGTCTCCGCGCAGTGTCGCGGTTCATTTCCGCGTGCATCCGCGGTTCCGCTGTTGCCGTTCCCTCTACCCGACTGACCCTTCAAGCGTGATCCCCAGCAGCTGCTGCGCCTCGAGCGCGAACTCCATCGGCAGCTCCTTGAACACTTCCTTGCAGAAGCCGCTCACGATGAGGCTGATGGCGTTCTCCGCCGACAGCCCGCGCGCCTTGCAATAGAAGATCTGATCCTCGCCGATCTTGCTCGTGCTCGCTTCGTGTTCGAGCGTGGCCGAGTTGTTGGCCACCTCGATGTACGGGAACGTGTGCGCGCCGCACTTGTTGCCCACGAGCATCGAGTCGCATTGCGTATAGTTGCGGGCGTTCTCCGCCTTGGGGAGCACCTTCACCTGCCCGCGGTACGAGTTCTGCCCCTCGCCCGCCGAGATCCCCTTGGAGATGATCGTGCTCTTCGTGTTCTTCCCCACGTGGATCATCTTCGTGCCGGTGTCGGCCTGCTGCTTGTTGTTCACCACGGCCACCGAGTAGAACTCGCCCGTGGAGTTGTCTCCCTGAAGGATCACGCTCGGGTACTTCCAGGTGATCGCCGACCCCGTCTCCACCTGCGTCCACGAGATCTTGGCGTTCGTCATCGCCTTACCTCGTTTCGTGACGAAGTTGTAGATGCCACCCACGCCGTTCTTGTCGCCGGCGTACCAGTTCTGCACGGTGCTGTACTTCACTTTGGAATCATCGAGGGCGATGATCTCCACGACCGCCGCGTGCAGCTGGTTCTCGTCGCGCTTGGGCGCCGTGCACCCTTCCAGGTAGCTCACCGACGCGCCCTCGTCGGCCACGATCAGCGTGCGCTCGAACTGCCCCGTCTCCGCCGCGTTGATGCGGAAGTACGTCGAGAGCTCGATCGGGCACTTCACACCCTTGGGCACGTAGCAGAACGAGCCGTCGCTGAACACCGCCGAGTTGAGCGCCGCGAAGAAGTTGTCGCTGTACGGCACCACCGAGCCCAGGAAGCGCTGCACCAGTTCCGGGTGGTTGTGCACCGCCTCGGAGAAGGAGCAGAAGATCACGCCGTACTTGCTCAGCTCCTCCTTCATCGTCGTGCCGACGCTGACGGAGTCGAAGATCGCATCCACGGCCACGCCCGCGATGCGCTTCTGCTCGTTGAGTGAGATGCCGAGCTTGTCATACACCTTGAGCAGGTCGGGATCGACGTCGTCGAGCGACTGCAGCGGCTTCACGCTCTTGGGGGCCGAGTAGTAGCGCAGGTTCTGGTAGTCCACCGGCGTGTACGTGAGGTTCGCCCAGTGCGGCTCCGTCATCGTCTGCCAGCGTCGGTAGGCCTTGAGGCGCCACTCAAGGAGCCACGAGGGCTCGTTCTTCTTGGCGCTGATAAGGCGGACGACGTCCTCGCTCAGCCCCTTGGGGATGGTGTCGGCATCGATGTCCGAGACGAACCCGTAGGCGTATTCCTTGTTGACCAGCGCGTCGATCGAGGCGCTCATTCTGGCTCCTGAAGGTGCGGTGCGGCGCGCATCGCGCCGCGGCTGAGCTCGAGGGTGACGAGCGGGTCGGCGTGCGTGGCGCCGGCCCCGCGGGCCGGCGCGTCGTGCGTCGTGTATTCGCAGCTCGCACATCCGCTCACGATGTGCTGCTGTCGCTCCACTGATACCCCGAGGACCTCGGCGATGAAGGCCGCCTCCGCCGTACAGACTTCGGGAAAGCGCTGTGCGATCTCGCGCACGACGCAGTTGTGCTCGCGGATGCTGACCGCGCCGGCCGCCGATTCGCTCGACTCTGCCATATAGCCGTGCTGCGAGAGCAGCCGCGCCAGCGCGGCCGCGCGCTCCGCGAGAGGCAGCGTGGCCAAGGAAGGGAGCGCCTGTTGGGCGACGGCTTCCCAGCGCTTACGGAAGATGCGGGCGACACCTTCGGGGCCCTGCTCAGCCCGGACGACGTCGAGCGCGTCGGCCAATGGGTTGGCGTACGAGCGGGGGAAGAGCTGCTCGCCCTGTTCCGTGAGCGAATACGCGTACACAGGGCCGCCCACGCCACGGATCTCCCGACGAAAGCGGACCAGGCCGCTGTCTTCGAGTTCCTTCAGGTGGCGTCGCAACGCGTTCGCCGTGAGGCCGAATCGCTTGCCGAGTTCACTAGCGGTGAGCGGCTGTTCCTTGCGGAGCGCGACCAAGAGGTCGGCTCGCAAGCCTTTGAAGCCGCCAAGAAAAGAGGACGTATCCACGTCCTGAAAAGTAGTCGTGTTTTCCTATTCGTCAACAAAAGAGTGAACGGATTCGATTTGCTCGGAATAACGTGCCGACTAGTGATCTGCATGAAAACATATGTATTTATGTAAAGGCCTAAGTACATCGAATGTATAGTTTTACTGGCAGTAGAACATTCAAAAATACGGCACGATTCCATGCTCATCACGCCGGTAACTCCTCGGAACAAACTTCCCAGCCGACAGCGCTCAAGTTTGGCACGAATCCTGCCGATACCATTCAACGTAAGCCTGCTCCATAACGAACTCGAGTTGAGCGCGTCGGACAGGTGGAGAAGTGAGTGTGCTCGGGTGGGGGCGCGCTCATGAATACGGTGCGATCGGGTGGGATCGCATTCGCAACAGACG
>CAIRBD010000634.1 GCA_903876745.1 uncultured Gemmatimonadota bacterium | reverse complement strand
GGATGGTGCCAGTCCATGATCGAGTGGTACCAGCACGGTTTCACCCCGTGGGCGCGGCAGGCGTCGGCGACCTGACGCATGAGGTCCTTCTTGTACGGCGTGCGGGTGACGTTCCAGTCGGTCTGCTGCTTGGTGGGCCACAGGCAGAAGCCGTCGTGGTGTTTGGTGGTGATGACGAGGTATTTCTGGCCGGCGTCGGCGGCGAGCTTGGCCATGCGGTCGGCGTTGAACTGCACCGGGTTGAAGCGGCCGAGCATCTTCTGGTATTCGTCGATGGGGATCTTGGCGTTGTTGCGGATCCACTCGCCGTAGTCGGTCTTTCCGCCCCACTCGCCGCCGAGCACGGAGTAGAGGCCGAAGTGCACGAACATCCCGAACCGCGCCTCGCGCCACCACGCCATGCGATCGGCGGTGGCGGGCGAGAGGGCGTTGAGGGAGTCGCCGAAGGGCGGCCGGGTCATCCAGCGGCTGAGCGGCCCTCCGCGCCCGCCGAGGGGGATGGCGGCGCCAAGGACGGCACCGGTGGTGCGGAGAAAATCGCGGCGGGAGCTGTCGGTCACGGGCGCCTCGTTTGGCTATGTTCCTACAGTCGTCGAAATATCCGAAAAGTCGACGTCCAGCGATAGGCGGCCAGAGCCACCCGGGCCGCCAGCCGCCGACTCCTCCTCGCCCCGCGATCCCGTCCCATGGCATTCGAATTCAAGACCATCATCGAGCCGTTCCGCATCAAGACCGTCGAGCCGATCCGTCAGACCACACCGGCTCAGCGCGAGGCCGCCATCCGCGCGGCGCACTACAATGTGTTCCAGCTCCGCGCCGAGGACGTGCTGATCGACCTGCTGACCGACAGCGGCACCGGTGCGATGAGCGTGTACCAGTGGGCGGGGATGATGCGCGGCGATGAGTCCTATGCCGGCGCGCGGTCGTTCTATACGTTCCAGGCCGTCGTGCAGGAGATCACGTCGTTCAAGCACGTCATCCCCACGCACCAGGGGCGGGCGGCGGAGCACATCCTCACGCAGGCGACGGTGACCGATACGTCGATCGTGCCGAACAACACGCACTTCGACACGACGCGCGCCAACATCGAGATGCGCCGCGGGCTCGCGCTCAACCTCCCCATTCCCGAGGGGCACGAGCCGGCGACGCTGCATCCCTTCAAGGGGAACATGGACCTCGCCGCGCTCGCGCGCACGCTCGAGACGCAGCGCGAGCACATCCCGTTCGTGATGATCACCGTCACCAACAACTCCGAGGGCGGTCAGCCCGTGTCGATGGCGAACATCCGCGGCGCGAGCGAACTCTGCCGCAAGCACGGGGTGCCGTTCCTCATCGACGCCTGCCGGTTCGCCGAGAACGCGTGGTTCATCAAGATGCGCGAACCCGGCTACGCCGATAAGACGCCGATGGAGATCGCGCAGGAGATGTTCCGTCTGGCCGACGGATGCACGATGAGCGCGAAGAAGGACGGCATGGCGAACATCGGCGGATTCCTCGCGCTGAACGACGACGCGTTGGCGCTGCGGTGCCGCAATGCGCTGGTGGTCACCGAGGGGTTCCCGACGTACGGCGGCCTCGCCGGCTACGACCTCGAGGCGATCGCGGTGGGGCTGAAGGAGGCGCTCGACGAAGATTACCTGCGCTATCGCATCCGTACGGTGGAGTACCTCTCGGAGCGGATGACGGCGGCCGGGATCCCCACGGTGCGTCCGGCGGGCGGGCACGCGCTGTATCTCGACGCGAAGAGCTGGCTCTCGCACATCCCGCAGTCACAGTACCCCGGGTGGGCGCTGTCGAACGCCCTGTTCGTGGTGGGCGGCGTGCGCGCGTGCGAGATCGGGTCGGTGATGTTCGGCCTGCAGCCCGACGGTACGGAGAAGTTCAGTGATCTCGAACTCGTCCGTCTCGCGTTCCCGCGGCGGGTGTACACGCAGAGTCACATGGACTACGTGTGCGAGGTGCTCCTGTACCTGAATACAGTGGCGACGAAGATCCGCGGGATCCGCATCGTGGAGCAGCCGCCGGTGCTGCGGCATTTCACGGCCAAGTTCGAGCCGGTGGGCGGGGTGCTCATCGAGGCGTGAGGCGTGTCTTGCGGTGGCGAGCGGGCTGAGCGATTTTCGGGCGACCTCGAACGGGGAACATCGTGTACTTCCAGATCGCGATCGTCCTGCACTTCATCGCGTTGAGCCTGCTCACCGCCGGGGGATTCGGCTCGCTGTTGCTGCACCGTGCGCTCGCGGCGGCCGTCCGGCAGAACTCGCCGCAGTTGCCGGGACTCGCCGCGGCCGCCTTCAGGCTCTCGGTGGCGGCGCGCATCGGATCGGTGCTCATGCTGGCCACCGGGTTCCTTCTCGCGCACGCCATGGACTGGGTGGAGTTCAAGATGGGCTGGTTCCTCGCAAAGCTCACGATCTACCTCGTGACGTGGGGGCTGAGTTTCGGCCTCGCGCTGCCGGCGGCGTCGCGGCTGTTCCCCGCCATCGCCCGGCGGGCCGCGGGGGAAGACACGACGGCGATCATCGAGGCGTCGCTTGCGCGGCTCGCGCTGTTCCATGCGCTCACGGTGGTCGCGTTCCTCTCGATGGTCTCGCTGGTGGTCTACGGTACGCGCTGAGTCCGCTGGAACGCGGGCCCGTTGTCGCGCATTCATCCGGTGTCCACCGACAACGAACCCCAGGAGCACCGCATGTCATTCGTCCGATCGTTCTCCGTCGTCGCCGTGGCCGCGGCGGCCGCAGCGTCCGTCGTCATCGCGCAGCCCGCGGCCAAGGCCGCCGGAAAGATCTCCGTTCGCTGGCTGGGGCACGCCGCGTTCGAGGTGACGTCGTCCGGGGGCACGCGCATCCTCATCGATCCGTGGCTCGCGCAGAATCCGAGTACGCCCGATTCGCTCAAGCCGGTCGCCCGCTGGAGCGGCGCGAACAAGCCGGCGGCGATCCTCGTGTCGCACGCGCACTTCGACCACGCCGGCGATGCGAAGGCGCTGGCGCAGGCGAGCGGCGCACCGGTGGTGGGCGCGTTCGAGTGGGTGAACACGCTCGGACTCCCCGAGGCGCAGGCGATGGGCGGCAACGTCGGCGGCACGATGACGTTCGGCGACGTGACCGTGCACATCGTGCCGGCGATGCACTCGAGCGATCCGGGTGGCCGGCCCCTCGGATTCGTGCTCACCTTCGCCGACGGGCGGTCGCTCTACCACACGGGCGATACCTGGGTGTTCGGCGACATGTCGCTCATCCAGGAGCGCTATCATCCGTCGATCCTGTTGATCGGCGTCGGCGGCGGACCCTACACGGAGGACGCGGCCACGGCAGCGTTCGGTGTGAAGAAGTTCTTCACCCCCGCGACGATCATCCCCATGCACTATGGCACGTTCCCGGCGCTCAACAGCGAGGCGCAGGTGCGCGCGGCGTTCAAGGGGGATGCGCGGCTCGCGGTGCTGAAGCCGGGGGAGACGCGATCTTTCTAGTTCACGGCTCGGCGTGGTCTTACTGCAGAACCACGGATCTTCGCGGATCGCGGCAACGGATGCTCACGGATTGTTGAATGGGGGAACGACAGCGCGGACTTCGCGCGGTCGTTCCCCCATTTGTCTTTCCGTGTAGATCCGGCCGGTCAATCCGTGCGGATCCGTGGTTCTGCTGTAAAACTCACCAAGTCGCGAACCAGGCCGCGCCTCACTCCCCGTACGGGATCCAGATGTTCTTCACCTGCGACGCGTGCCGCAGGAAGGCGCGCCCCTCGCCCTGCGCGGCGTCCATCCAGTCGCGCGGCGACCACTCGCACCACGTCTGCTTCATGTTGCCCACCGAGGCCAGCTCGCAGACCGTCGCGCCGTCGCGGCCGCCGAAATACCACAACGCGTCCACGTCGTCGTGGTCGGCGAGCACTTTCGCGAGTTCGTCGGCGCGCCCCGTGACGATGTTCACCACGCCCGGCGGAAGGTCGCTCGTCTCGAGCACCTGATAGAAATCGGTCACGGCGAGCGGGTGCGGTTCACTCGGCGAGGCGACCACCGTGTTGCCGCACGCGATCGCCGGCGCGACGAGCGAGACGAAGCCGAGCAGCGGTGATTCCGCGGGTGCGGCGATGCCCACCACGCCGAGCGGTTCGTGCATCGCGAGCGTGACGCCGCGGATCGGCGTCTGGTGCACCTGCCCGTCCCACTTGTCCGCCCACGCGGCGTACGTGAAGAGGCGGCGGATCGTCGCCTCCACTTCGGCGGCGCCGTCGCCGCCCGTGAGGTCGTGCAACCGCGTCGCGAACTCGCCCGCGCGCGCCGAGAGGTTCTCCGCCACGTAATACAGGATCTGTGCACGGTTGTGGCCGCTCGCGCGCGCCCACCCTGCTGATGCCCCGCGCGCCGCTTCGACGGCGTTGCGGATGTCCTTACGGCTCCCCTCGGCCACGTCACCGAGGTGCGCGCCCGACGCGCCGGTGATGCGGATGGAGTAGCCCGAGTCCGGCCGCGCCTGCTTGCCCCCGATGTACAGCTTGGCGGTGCGGTCGATGGCCCCGCCGGCGAACGTGGACGGAGCGGCGGCCGGCGGGGCGGCCGGTGCGGCGGGTGACTTCTTCGGCTTCGCGCCTTTCGATGCCTTCGCCGACAGCACCGGCTTCACGTACTCCCACATCCCTTCGCGTCCGCCCTCACGGCCGTAGCCCGACTCGCGATAGCCGCCGAAGCCGGCCGCCGCGTCGAACAGATTGGTGCAGTTCACCCAGACGACACCGGCCTTGATCTTCGGCGCGATGTCGAGCGCGAGATTCAGGTTGTCGCTCCACACGCTCGCCGCGAGACCGAAGGGCGTGTTGTTGGCGAGCGCGACCGCTTCCTCCGGCGTGCGAAACGTCATCGAGACGAGCACCGGGCCGAAGATCTCCACCTGCGCGATCGTGGCGCTGGGCGCGACGTTGGTGAACAGCGTGGGCGGGTAGAACGAGCCTTCGGTGGGCACCGCCCAGCTCGGCTGCCAGCACTCGCAGCCCTCCAGCTTCCCCTGCGCGACGAGCGCGGCGATGCGCTCGAGCTGCACCGGCGCGACGATAGCGCCGATGTCCACGGTCTTGTCGAGCGGCGACCCGATGCGGAGCGTCTCCATGCGCGCACGGAGCTTGGCCGTGAGGCGTTCGTAGATCCCCTCCTGCACGAGCAACCGCGACCCGGCGCAGCAGACCTGCCCCTGGTTGAACCAGATGGCGTCCACGACGCCTTCCACCACGCTGTCGAGGTCTGCGTCCTCGAACACGACGAACGGACTCTTCCCTCCGAGCTCGAACGAGAGCTTCTTGCCGCTCCCCGCCGTGTGCTTGCGGATGATGCGGCCGACGTCGGTGCTGCCGGTGAAGGCGAGCTTGTCCACGCCCGGGTGGTCAACGAGCGCCGCGCCCGTCGCGCCGTCGCCGGTGACGATGTTGAGCACACCCGGCGGAAGCCCGGCCTCGGCCGCGAGTTCGGCGAAGGCGAGCGCGGTGAGCGGCGTGAACTCGGCCGGCTTCAGCACGATCGTGCAGCCGGCCGCGAGGGCGGGCGCGACCTTCCACGCGAGCATGAGCAGCGGGAAGTTCCAGGGGATGATCTGGCCCACGACGCCGGCGCCTTCGTGGCCCGCGAATTCCGTCTCGAAGAGCTGTGCCCAGCCCGCGTGATGATAGAAGTGGCGCGCGACGAGCGGGATGTCGATGTCCCGCGTCTCGCGGATGCTCTTGCCGTTGTCGAGCGTCTCGAGCACGGAGAACAGCCGCGCGTGCCGCTGCACGGCGCGGGCGAGCGCGTACAGGTGCTTCGCGCGCGCGTGCCCGGAGAGCGCGCGCCACGACGCGAGCGCGCCGCGCGCTGCGGCCACGGCGGCGTCGACATCGGCGGAGGAGCCCTGCGAGACTTTCGCGATGATCTTCGCCGTGGCCGGGTTGATCACGTCGAACGTCGTGGCGGGTTTCGTCCACGCGCCGCCGATATGGTGGCCGAAGGTGCCCTGGTGCGCGGCGATCCACGCGAGCGCGGCCTTCTCGCTCTCGGGTGCGGGGCCGTATTCCATCGAGTGGAAGATGTCGGAGACGGTACCGGCCATGGTCACACCATCGGTTGGCGATGGGCCGCGGCGTAGCGCCCGGTGGCAAAGTGCTCGAGCTGGCGCTCGATGTCGGTGAGCAATCCGCTCGCGCCGAACCGGAAGAGGTCGGCGCGCAGCCAACGATCGCCCAGTTCTTCCTTGATGAGGTACAGGTACTCGAGCGCGTTCTTGGCCGAACGGATTCCGCCGGCTGGCTTGTACCCCACGGCGTATCCCGTCTGCGCGAAGTACTCGCGGATCATGCGCGTCATCACGAGCGAGACGGGCAAGGTGGCGTTCACTCCCTCCTTGCCGGTGCTCGTCTTGATGAAATCGGCGCCGGCCATCATCGCGACCATCGAGGCGCGCGCGACGTTGGTGAACGTCGCGAGCTCGCCGGTGGCGAGGATGGCCTTCATGTGCGCCTCGCCGCAGGCCTCGCGGAAGGCGCGCACTTCGTCGTACAGCGCCGTCCACTCGCCCGTGAGCACGTGCGCGCGCGTGATGACGATGTCGATCTCCCGCGCGCCGGCGGCGACGCTCTCGCGCACTTCGGCGAGACGCGTGGCGAACGGCGAGAGGCCGGCGGGAAAGCCCGTGCTGACGGCGGCGACGGGAATGCCGGAACCGGCCAGCGCCTCGACGGCGGTGGGGACGAGGGCGTGATACACGCAGACGGCGCCCGTCGTCACGTGCAACGATTCCACGCCGAGCACACGCTCGAGGTCGGGGCGGAGCGGGCGGCGCGCCTTGGCGCACAGCCGGCGAACGTTCCCCGGGGTGTCGTCGCCCGCGAGCGTGGTGAGGTCGATCATCGTGATGGCGCGCAGGAGCCATGCGGCCTGCCACTGCTTCTTGACGGTGCGGCGCGTCGGGATGGTGGCCGCGCGGCGCTCCACCGCGCTCTTGTTCACGTGCTGGGCCAGCACGATCTCGAGGTCCAGCGGACGGCCCGGGTTGCGCTCGACGTGGTCGCCGGGCGGCTCGTGCCGCGGTCGCGCCGTAGCGGCGGAATCGCCGTCGGCGAGGTGCAGATTGGCTCGCGTGATGGACATCCCAGACTCGGGTTACAAGGAAAGGGTAAAGATAGCCCGTCCGCGTCCGTCGTGATACAATAGAGTGCCGTTCGCGGGCGGTCCCGCAGGGCGGCCCCCCACCCCGATTCAGGACGCGCCGATGCGACTCGCTCTCCGATCGCTGCTCACGCTCTCGTTCGCCCTTCCCGTCGTCGCCGAGGCGCAGGCGGCGCCCCGCGCTGCGGGCAACGTAGTGCCGGGCATCGAGGTGCTGCTCACCGATTCGATCCACCTCATCCGCGGCAAGCGCGTGGGGTTGCTCACGAATCACTCGGGGCGCGACCGGAAGGGCACGAGTACCATCGATCTCCTGTTCAAGGCCCCTGGTGTGAAGCTGACGGCGCTGTTCGGACCGGAGCACGGGCTGCGCGGCGTCGCCAAGGCCGGCGAGAAGGTCGCGTCGACCACTGATTCCGCGACCGGCGTGCCGATCTACTCGCTGTTCGGCGACGTGTCGGTCCCGACCGCGGAGATGCTGAAGGACGTCGACGTGCTGTTGTACGACATCCAGGACGTCGGCGCGCGCGTGTACACGTTCCAGTGGACGCTCGCCAACGCCGCGGCCGCGGCCCACAAGCCGATCCTCATCCTCGACCGCCCCGACCCCATCCGCGCCGACCGCTGGGAAGGGAACATCCTCGATCCCAAGTTCGCGTCGCTCGTCGGCCAGCATCCCGTCGCGCTGCGCTACGGCCTGACGCCGGGCGAACTGATGAAGTTCCTCGTCGGTGAAAAGATGATCGACGCGCAGGTGAGCGTGGTGCCGATGAAGAACTACCGGCGCGCGATGTGGTTCGACGAGACCGGCATCCCGTGGGTGAATCCGTCGCCGAACCTGCGCACGATGAACGCGACCATCCTCTACCCCGGCACGGTGTTCTTCGAGGGGACGAATGCGACCGAAGGGCGCGGCACCGATGATCCGTTCTCGCTCATCGGCGCGAGCTGGCTCACCGACGCGGCCGCCGTTGCGGCGGAGTTGAACGGGCGCAAGCTGCCGGGTGTGCGCTTCGATACGACGACCCGCACCATCGAGGCGGGCTACAAGTTCGCCGGGCAGACGATCCCGATGCTCCGCGTGGTGGTGACCGACCGCAACCTCGTGCACCCGGTGGACGTCGGCGTGCGCATGTTGGAAGTGCTCTACGCCCACCACAAGAAGGACTGGGCGTGGCGCGAAAAGTCCATCGACCGGCTCGCCGGCACCGACCAGCTCCGCGCCGCGGTGGAGCAGGGGACAGTCGACGCCCTGCTCGCGAAGTGGGCCGCCGACGAGAAGACATTCGCGGCGAAGGTGAAGCCGTACTTGCTGTACAAATGATGCGCTCGGCGCGGTGGGCAGTGGCCGTGGGGATGTCGCTCGTCGCCGTGTCCGCAGCGTCCTCTGTGGTGAAGGCGTTGCAATCGCCTGCGCCCGTGCTGCGCTCGCCGGGACTCACGCTCACGCTATCGTCCCACGACGGCCATGTGGAATCGCTCGTCGACGCGCGCAAGCGTCGTCTCGCCGGCGTCGCGGCCGACTCCGTGGGCCTCTGGTCGCTCGACGTCGGCGCCGGCGCACCGGCGATCCTCGCGTCACAAGCCGGGCGCTTCGCGTGGCGCACACGCCCCGGCGACGGGGCGCTCGAACTCACGTGGGATCGATTCGTCGCCACGCCGGCGCTGCGCGTGATCGCCACCGTGCGGTTGCGCGCCGACAGTACGGCAGCGTGGCGCATCCGCATAGAGGGCGTGGCAACACTGCCGGTCGAGGGGGTACACTTTCCGCGCGTCACCGGCATCGCCGCACTCGGCGAGCACGAGCAGCTTGTGGTGCCAGCGTGGATGGGGCAGATGGCGCGCGAGCCGCGAAAGCTGCTCGCGGGTTCGAATGGCGGCGGACGCCGGCTCGAGTGGGTGTACCCGGGCGCGCTCTCGCTGCAGGCGATCTCGCTCACCGCGCCACCGGCCGGCGGCCTGTACTTCGCCGCCAACGACACGCTCGCCTATCGCAAGTCGTTCGCGTTGTGGGGCGAGCCCGCCGGTACGGCGGGCTACGAGATGGTGCACCTGCCGTCGAATCCCGGCGCGAACGACAGCTACGCGACGACGTACGACGCGCTCGTCGGCGCCGTGGATGGTGATTGGCTGAACGCCGCCGAACGGTATCGCGCGTGGGGCACGACACAGTACTGGGCGAGAGAGAGCCGACTGGCCACGCGACGCACGCCGTCGTGGGTTCGCGAAACGGGGATCTGGGAGTGGAACCGCGGACGTTCCGAGGCCGTGCTCGCGCCCGCCGCCGCGTTGCAGGCCGACGCGAAGCTCCCCGTGAGCGTGTTCTGGCATTGGTGGCACAACGGGCCGTACGACACGAGCTTCCCCGACTACCTGCCGCCGCGCGAGGGCGTGACGTCGTTCGTGAACGCCGTCCGCAACGCGCACGAGGACGGGCTCCACGCGATCGTGTACATGAACCAGCGGCTCTGGTGCCTGCCGACGCCAAGTTGGACGCGCGAGGACGCACAGCGCTTCGCGGTGCGCGAGCGCAACGGCGAGGTGCGCACGGAAGTGTACAACGTGTTCGACCCGCAGCCCTGCGCCACGATGGACATCTCGACGCCGTTCTGGCGCGACAAGTACGCCGGCATCGCCGACACCGTGATGCACCAGTATGCGCTCGACGGCATCTACATGGATCAAGCCGTGCTGAGTCTCGTCTGCTGGAGTCCCGACCACGGACACCCGGTGGGCGGGGGCCACTACTGGATGGACGGCTTCCGCCTGCTCGCGCGCGACCTGCGACGGCGCGGCGGTGCCCTCCCGCTCGGATTCGCAGGCGAAGGCGGGGGCGAGAGCTGGCTGCCGGACCTCGACGCCTTCCTCACGCTGCAGGTGAGTCAGGAACGCTATGCCGACCCGGCGAGTGGCTGGGAGGTGGTGCCGCTCTTCCAGGCGGTGTATCACCAGTATGCCGTCACGTACGGCACCTACGGCTCACTCACCTATCCGCCGTACGACGAGTTGTGGCCGGCGAATCTCCGCCCAGCCAACGCGATGACGCTGCTCGATCGCGCCTATCGCGGCCAGTTCTTCCTCGAGCAGGCGCGCATGTTCGTGTGGGGGATGCAGCCGACGATCGCGAACTTCCTCCCCGAGCAGCTGACGGAACGCCGCGCGGAGATGGACTACCTCGAGCGGCTCGCGCGTCTGCGCTACGGGCTTCGCGACTTCTTTCTCGACGGCACGTTCCTGCGCGCCCCCGAGGTCGACGCGCCTGCGGTGGACGTGCGGCTGTCGCGCATCTCCATCTACGCCGCGCGCCGCGGCGGCCCGGTGGAGGCGCACACCTCGTCGCCGGCCGTGCTCGCGTCGGCCTGGCGAGCGAAGGACGGCCGTGTGGCCATCGCGCTGGCGCGGATCACCGACGATTCTTCGGTGGTACGCGTGCGGGTGGACGCGGCGCGCTACGGATTCCCGGCCGGCGCGCGCGTGGAGCGGCACGACGCCGCAGGTCGTCATGCGCTCGGGGTGATCGGCGCTGGCGTGACGACGTTCGACGTGCCGCTGGGAGCGTTGCAGGGAGCGGTACTGGAGCTCCGTCCAAAGTAGGGATCAGTCCGACACGAACGTGAAGCGCGG
>CAIRBD010000633.1 GCA_903876745.1 uncultured Gemmatimonadota bacterium | reverse complement strand
GTACTCGCGCTACGGCCTCACGGCGTTGTTCGTGAGCCGCTTCCTCCCCGGATTGCGCGCCGTCACGCCGCCGATGGCGGGCGCCACGCGCGTGCCCCCGATCCGCACGACGCTCGTCTTCCTCGCGGCGTCGGCCATCTGGTACGGCGCCATCGCGTGGATCGCGTTCCGCGTGGGCGACGACTGGGATGCCATGCAGCGCTCCGTGCGCCACTTCGCGCGCCAGGTGGGCATCGTCGCGTTCTTTGCGGCCGGGATCTTCGCCGCCCTCGTCGTCGTGATCGTGCGGCGCCGCGCCTCGGCGCGTCTCGCCAAGGTCATCGACGACGCCACCAGCGGCGGCGCGCCGGAAGACTGATGCTGCCGGACGGCGTCGCGCGCGCCTTCCTGCTGGAGCGGTTCGAAGAACACCTCGCGCTCGAGGACGGCGCGTCGCCCCGCACGCTGGAAGCGTACCATCGCGACCTCGCCCGGTTCGCCGAATGGGCGTCCGCACGGGGCGTGAGCGAGCCCGGTGCGCTCGACGCCGCGCAACTCCGCGATTTCGTGTACCACCTCAAGGACCTCGGCCTCGCGCCGTCGAGCATCCGGCGGTCGGTCTCGGCGATCCGCACCTATTTCAAGTTCCTCATCGGCGAGGGGCTGCTCACGCGGGATCCCAGCGAGCGCCTCGAGACGCCGAAGAAATGGCGCGTACTGCCGGAAGTGCTCACGGCGACCGAGGTGGAGTCGCTGATCGGGGCCGTGAGCCTCGACGAGACGCTCGCGTTCCGCGATCGCGCGCTGCTGGAACTGGCCTACGGAGCCGGCTTGCGCGTGAGCGAGTGGATCGGCCTCGACGTGAAGGATGTACTGCTCGAGGACGCCCTCGTGCGCGTGTTCGGCAAGGGATCGAAGGAGCGGCTCGTGCCGATCGGCCGCGCCGCGATCGGCGCCGTGGGCATGTATCTGCGCGAGCTCCGGCCCACGCTGGAGCACGGTGAAGGGAAGGGACGGCTGTTCCTGAATGCCCGTGGCCGGCCGCTCTCGCGCATGGGCGCGTGGCAGATCCTGCGAAAATACGTGGAGCTCGCCGGGATCACCAAGCACGTGAGCCCCCACACGCTGCGCCATTCGTTCGCCACGCACCTGCTCGAAGGAGGCGCCGATCTGCGCGCGGTGCAGGAGATGCTCGGGCACGCCGACATCTCGACGACGCAGATCTACACGCACGTGGATCGCGAATATCTGCGGTCGGTGCACCGGCAGTACCACCCACGCGGGTGACGCGCGGGCGCCCGCTTTCGGACGCTTGTCCGAAATCGGGCGTCGAAGATTAGCGATGTGACGCGGTTGCATTAGAAGTGGGTTAATGCTGATGCGCGCCGGCGAAACTCCTCCCACATTCGCCGCGTACGCATCGCGTATCCACGGCAGGCAACCGCTGCGCCCGCCGCGGTGTCGAACAGGGATGCGGGCTGTCCGTCCCCTACCGTCACATCCGGAGCAGCACGATGAAGCGCCTCCTCCGCACGCGCTGGTTCCAGCTGATCGCCGTCCTGGCGTTGATCGCGGTTCCGGCGACGTGGCTCCTCGCCCGCGGCCGCGCACCGAGCGACGATGCGCTCTACGCGCGCGTGAAGCGGAGCGACTTCAAGGTGATCGTCACCACGTCGGGTGAGCTGCGCGCCCCGAAGTTCGTGAAGATCACCGGTCCGCAGAACATGCAGCAGGCCGAGATCTACAATGGCGTGAAGATCCTGACGCTCGTGCCGGAAGGGACGCAGGTGAAGGCGGGCGACGTCGTCGCGGACCTCGACCGGTCGCCGGTCGCGGCGAAGTTGGCGGACGTGCGACTCGCGCTGCAGAAGTCGGAAGCCGTGTACGAGCAGGCCTCGCTCGACTCGACGCTCAACCTGTCGAAGGCCCGGGAGGAGCTGCACACCGCACTCCTCACCCTCGAAGAGAAGAAACTCTCGCGCGACCAGTCGAAGTTCGAGGCGCCGAGCGTGCAACGCCAGGTGGAGATCGATTACGAGAAGGCGTTCCGGACGCTCAAGCAGGACTCGATGGATTATCGCACCCGCACCGATCAGGCCAAGGCCAAGATGAGTGAGGTGGGCGCCGACCTCGAGCGGCAGCGGAACAAGCTCAGGATCGTCCAGGACATCATGGGCGCCTTCACGGTCAAGGCCCCCACGCCGGGCATGGTCATCTACATCAAGGACTGGCAGGGGAAGAAGCGCGGCGTGGGTGCGCAGGTCAGTACCTGGGAACCGGACGTGGCGACGCTGCCGGATCTCTCGACGATGGAATCGGTGACCTTCGTGAACGAGATCGACGTGCGCAAGCTGGCGGTTGGACAAGCGGCGACGCTGACCTTCGATGCCGACCCGTCGAAGCGCCTCACCGGCACGGTGGCCGCCGTGGCCAATGTGGGCGAGCAGCGGCCGAACTCCGACGCCAAGGTCTTCGAGGTGCGCATCACCGTGCTCAAGCCGGACACCACGCTGCGACCGGGGATGACCACGGGGAACGGCATCGAGACGCTGGGCATCAAGAACGTGCTGCACGTGCCACTCGAGACCGTGTTGAACGAGAGCGGCGTGCCGTATGTGTTCCGTCGGTCGGGTGCCGGCTTCACGAAGCAGGAAGTGGAGACCGGCGCCATGAACGACGACGAAGTGGTGATCACGAAGGGCCTCGCGGAGAACGACCAGGTGCTGCTCTCGCCGCCGGCCGACAAGGACAAGCTGGGCCTCGTGCGCCTCCCGGGATCGAAGGTGCAGCAGCGCCCCGCCAACGGCGACACGGCGCTCGGCGCGACGAAGATCCCCGTCAAGAAGCCCTGATCATGGCCCGCGCCGACCTGGCTGCGCTGCGCGAGGCATTCACGGCGCACGTCACCTTCGCACTCCGCACGGCGATCGAGGCCGTGGGGCACAACAAGATGCGCGCCGCGCTCACGTCGCTCGGTATCCTCTTCGGCGTGGCATCGGTCATCTCGATGCTTGCCATCGGCAAGGGCGCCGAGCAGGAGATCCTCGAGCAGATGCGGCTCCTCGGCACGAACAACATCGTCGTGTCGCCGGTCGTCGAGCAGAAGGAAGGGCAGGTGAAAGACAAGAAGGAGCAGCACCGGCGTTTCACCCCGGGGCTGCGCTATGCCGACGCCCAGGCCATCCGCGACGTCATTCCCAACGTCGAGGCGTCGAGCAGCGAGATCGTGCTGAACACCACGGTCACCCGCGAGGGACGCCATCGCTCGGCCAAGCTGGTGGGGGTGGACACGAGCTACTTCCGCATCATGAACCTGCCGTTCACGCAGGGGGCGCCCTTCACGCCGGATCAGGTCCGCAACGGGCTGATGGTCGCGGTGATCGGCTATGGCGTCAAGTCACGGTTCTTCACCGACTCCGATCCGCTCGGACAGTCGCTGAAGGTGGGGCAGAACTGGGTGACCGTCATCGGCGTGCTCGCCGACCGCAAGGTGAGCGGGCAGAACGCGCAGCGGTTGGGCATCCGCGACGCGAACATGGACGTCTACGTCCCCGCGCCGACGATGCTGCTGCGCTACCGCAATCGTGCGCTCGTCACACAGATGGAGATCGAGGCCGCCGCGAAGGAGAACGACACGCCGCAGAACGACAATGCGGCCGACAATCCCGAGGTCGCCGCCGAGCGTCGCAACATGAACCAGCTCGACCGGATCGTCGTGCGCGTGAGCGACTCGCGCTTCGTTCCGGGCGTGGCCGAAGTGATGCAGCGCATGCTGGCCCGCCGGCACAATGCGGTGGTCGATTTCGAGGTCGTCGTTCCCGAATTGCTCCTGAAACAGGAGCAGCGCACGCGCACGATCTTCAACGTCGTGCTGGGCGCCATCGCGTCCATCTCGTTGATCGTCGGCGGCATCGGCATCATGAACATCATGCTGGCGTCGATCCTCGAGCGCATCAAGGAGATCGGCGTGCGCAGCGCGCTGGGCGCGACGCAGAAGGACATCCTGTTCC
>CAIRBD010000632.1 GCA_903876745.1 uncultured Gemmatimonadota bacterium | reverse complement strand
GCATCAAGGCGATCGACCTGCTCCTCGTTCTCTTTCGGCTGGTGTGACGATGCTCAAGAACCAACTCCGTCCGGCGATCGTGCTGACGCTGCTGCTCTGCGCGATCACCGGCGTATTGTACCCGGGCCTCGTGACCGGACTGGCGCGCGCGCTCTTCCCCGCGCAGGCCGCGGGTTCTCTGGTGCGCGATGCCACGGGGCGCGTGATCGGCAGCGCGCTCATCGGGCAGCGGTTCGTGCGCGCCGAATATTTCCACCCGCGTCCGTCGGCGGCCGGCGCCGGGTACGACGACACGCTCTCGGGCGGCACGAACCTCGGCCCGACGAGCGCACGCCTCGCCGACACGCTCATCGGGCCGGCGGTGGACAGCGCCGTGACGCACGAGGGGCTTACGAAAGGTGGCGTACCGAGCGACATGGTGACGTCGTCCGCGTCGGGACTCGACCCGCACATTTCGCCGGCGAACGCGTTCGCGCAGGTTTCACGGGTGGCGCGCGCGCGCGGTGCCGACAGCGCCGCGGTGCGCGAGGTGGTGGATCGCCACGTGGAAGGCCGGCAGTTCGGTTTCTTCGGCGAGCCGCGCGTGAACGTGCTGGCGCTCAATCTCGATCTTGACCGCGCGGTGCCGCTGCGCGCCGCGGGAGTACCCCGATGACGAAGTTCACGAAACCACGCACCGCTGCTTCCGTTCTGCGCGCGATGGCCGCGCTCGCTGCGTGCTTGACGGCGGCGCCGTTCGCCGCGGCCGCGCAGGCGCCGCCCGCGGCGCCGGACACCGCCGTCACCGTCAAGTTCGGCGGCTTCGTGGACAGCTATTTCGCGTGGGACTTCGGCCGACCGAAGAACCTCGACCGGAACTATACGACGCAGGCCGCTCGCCACGACGAGTTCAACGTGAGCCTCGCGTATCTCGAGGCGGTCGTGACCGGCGCCTCCGTGCACGGCCGGCTCGCGCTGCAGGCGGGGACGGCGGTGGCGGTGAACTATGCCGAGGAGCCGCAGGTGGGACGGGTGAGCGGCCCGTCGCTCGCGCGCAACCTGCAGGAGGCCTACGCCGGCGTGCGACTCGCCAAGGACTTCTGGGTGGACGGCGGCATCTTCTTCGCGAACATCGGGATGGAAAGCTGGGCGTCGAAGGACAACCCCACCTACACACGTTCGCTCGTGGCGGACTACACGCCGTATTACTCCGCCGGTGTGCGGGCCACGTGGCAGGCCACGCCCGCGCTCGCGGCGCGCCTCGACATCGTCAACGGCTGGCAGACCATCTCCGCCGCCAGTGACGACAAGGGGCTGGGGCTGCGCCTCGACTACGCGGCGAGCACGATGACCACGCTGAGCTATTTCAACTTCGTGCACACGGAGACCGGAGGACGGCTCCGCGTGTTCAACGGTGTCGGCGCGAAGATCGCGCCGATCGCGCCATTGCAGCTCACGGGCGAGTTTGATTACGGCGTCCAGGGACGGGTGCCGGCGGCTCCGGCTCGTCCGCGTGGTACGGCGCGACGGTCATCGCGCGCGTCGCGGCGTCGCCGACGGTGGCGCTCGTGGGCCGCGCGGAGCTGTTCGATGATCCCGATCAAGTGGTCGTCACGACGAATCAGCGCGACCCGTTCCAGGCGTACGGTGCCAGCGTGGGCGTGGACTGGACGCCTGCGCCCCACGCCGCATTGCGCACCGAGTTGCGCGGGCTCGCCGGCCGGCACGCCGTGTTCACCGACGCTAGCGCGGCCAATGGACTCTCGACAAGCAACGTGGTGCTCGTCACGTCGCTCAGCGTGTTCTTCTGACGGACGCCGCCGACCTGTTCCCGGCCGTGCCCATCGGGGGCGGCGCCGCGTCGATCGGCGGCGTGACCGCGCCGGTCGCGGCCGCCGATTTCCTCTCGCTCGTGCAGCAGCGCGAGCGCGGCAAGCTCAAGGTCTACATCGGATCCGCGGCAGGCACCGGCAAGACGTACCGCATGCTGAACGAGGGGAACGACCTACGGCAGCGCGGCGTCGACGCGATCATCGGCGTGGTCGAAACGCATGGCCGGCGTGACACCGACGCGCAGGTGCGCGACCTCGAGAGCGTCCCCCGGCGCGACATCACGTACCGCGGCGTCACGCTGCAGGAGATGGATATCGAAGGGATCGTCGCGCGGCGCCCGCAGGTCGCCCTCGTCGACGAACTCGCGCACACGAACGTGCCCGGCACGCGGAACGCAAAACGGTGGCAGGACGTGCAGGACCTGCTCGACGACGGCATCAACGTCATCACCACCGTCAACGTGCAGCATCTCGAATCACTGAACGACGTCATCCAGCAGACGCTCGGCGTGACCGTGCGCGAGACCGTGCCCGACTGGGTCGTCACCTCCGCCGACCAAGTCATCAACCTCGACATCTCCGCGGAGGACCTGCAAGAGCGGCTGCGCGAAGGGAAGATCTACCCCGCCGAGAAGATCCCCACCGCGCTGGCGAACTTCTTCACGCGCGAGAACCTCACCACGCTGCGCGAACTCGCGCTGCGCGAGGTCGCCAGTTCGGTGGACCGTGTGCGCGAGGAGATCGTGCGCCGCGAAGAGGGGCGTCCGGCCGCCGCCGTAGATCGCATCCTCGTAGCGATGTCGAGCAGCCCGGCATACACCGCGGCCCTGCTGCGGCGCGCGAGCCGCATCGCGGGGCGCCTCAACTCCGACTGGTACGCGGTGTACGTGCAGACGCCCGACGAACGCCCCGACCTGATCGACGCCACGGTGCAGCGACGGCTGGTGGACAACATCCAGCTCGCGCAGAGTCTTGGCGCCGACGTCGTGAAGCTCGAAGGCACCGACGTCGCGGCGGCGATCGGCCGCTTCGCGCGAGAGCGCGGCGTGTCGCTCGTGATCGCCGGGCGCACGCGCCGCACCGGGTGGAATCGCTTCCGCCACGGATCCGTGATGGAACGACTGCTCGACGGCGCCGCCGGCTACGATGTGCTCGTCGTCAATGTGCCCGTGACCGCGGGAAAGTCGCCGTGAAAGTCGCGCATCGCCTCTTCATCGCCGTCGTGCCCGCCGTCCTCGGCGTGCTGCTGGTGGCCGCGCTCGCCTACTGGGGGCAGTATGCGCACGCCGCGCCGCTGATCGTCGTCCTCACGGCGGCCGTCGCCGCCGTCGCGTCGCTCGTCATCACGTGGCACAACACGCGCTATGTGGCGCTACGCATCGAGCAGCTCGCGGAGAAGGTGCACGGTCGTGATGCGACCGGCGATCGGCGCGCAACAACCACCGCGTCTCCCGACGCCGCATCCGCCGACGAACTCGACGCCATCGAGAGCGTCGTCGACCGGTTCGCCGCGGCCATCGTAGCCGCCGACGCACGCCGCGCGCAGGCCGAACATTCCGCCGACGCGCGGGTGCGCGAACATGCGGCACTCCTCGCGGATCTGAGCGACGCGCTCACCAACGCCGTCACCGAGGTGCGGCTGCCGCTGCACATCCTGCTCGAGAACCACTTCGGCGACCTGAACGAGACTCAGGAGGAGATGCTCGAGGCGGCGCGCGCCGCCGCCGAAGTGGGCACGACGGCCCTCGGTCGTGTGGGCGAGATTGCCGCGCTCGACGGCGGGACGGACGTGCTGCGTCGCGACCGGGTGAAGCTGGGCGACCTGCTCGAATCGCTCCGCCCGACGCTCGACGCCGAAGCGGCGCGCGCGGGCGCGGTGGTGCGCCTCGACGTACAGCCCGCGCTTCCGGGCGTCCTCGGCGACCGGGCGCGGCTCCACGAAGCGATCGGCCTCCTGCTCGGCGATTGCGTGCGGCGCTCGCCGCGCGGCGCGGAGGTCGCGGTGTCACTCGAGGGCGCCGCGGGCACCCTGCGTCTCGATGTACGGCACGGCGCGCAGACGGCGCCCACGGTGGACTGGGTGCTCGCGCAGCGCATCCTGCTGGCGCACGGCGCCAATGTCGCGCGGGGACCGCAACGGCTCACCGTCACGATCCCCGCCATGCAACTCGTCGTCACGGCGTGAACGCCGGCGGGCGCCTCACCCGCCCTTGATCACGCCCCAGATCATCGTGATCGATCCGAGCAGGTACATCGTGACGCCCGCGATCCACCCTTTCTCCCGGGGCACCTTGCCGGCGCTCACGAGGCCGATCGCGAGGAGCACGGTGGTCCACAGCACGAAGATGTCGGCGCGCGCGGCGAGGTTGACCATCGCCTGCGACGTCGTCTCGGGATCGAGGAACCGCGCTGCGCTCGCCGAGAGCTGGTACGTGGAGCTGAACTTCGAGATGTCCATCGTCAGCCCCTGCACCATGCGCGCCAACGAGTCGACGACCTTGGGGATCCAGGCATACGATGCGATGAGGACCGCGGTGCCGTACGTCAGCGTGCCGCCGAACACCTTGCCGACGATCCAGGTGAACAGCCCCAGCAGGAAAATGCCGCAGGGGATGAACAGCACGATCCCCCACTGCGTGGTGACGCGCGCCATCGCCTTCGACTTCTCGATCAGCTCCGGCGTCATCTGCGGGTTGGACTTCGCCGCCTGATCGAGGGCGCGCGTGATGTCGCCGTCCATCAGGGGCTCCATCATCCCGCGGCTCGCGTAGAACAGCCCCACGAGCAGCAGGGTGACGATCATCCACGGCACGAAGGCGTTGGCGTTCG
>CAIRBD010000631.1 GCA_903876745.1 uncultured Gemmatimonadota bacterium | reverse complement strand
TCAGAGGCGCCGGTCGGAATCGAACCGACGATGGGAGATTTGCAGTCTCCTGCCTTACCACTTGGCCACGGCGCCGCGTCGGGAAAGTTAGTCCTCCGTCACCCCCCACTCAAGGCGAAGCCCAAGTCCCCTCCATATATTCGCGCGGCATGAAGACCTCCGTGCGATGGGCGCTCGTCCTCGGCACCCTCGGCGCCATCCTCGCTGCAGGGGCGCCGGACGGCATCACCCCTGAGGCGTGGCGCCTCTTTGCGATCTTCGCGGCCACCATCGTCGGCTCCATCGTCCGCCCCGTCCCCGCAGGCGCTGTCGTATTCCTCGGTGTCGTCTGCGTTGCACTCACGAATACCCTTCCCCCCGCAAAGGCACTCGGCGGCTACGCCGAGCCGCTCGTCTGGCTGGTCCTCAGCGCGATGTTCCTCTCCCGGGGCATCCTCAAGACCGGGCTCGGACGGCGCATCGCCTTCCTATTTATACGGGCCATCGGCCAGAGCTCCCTCGGCCTGGTCTACGCCCTCGCCGGCACCGACGTCCTCCTCGCCACGTTCCTGCCGTCGAACTCGGCGCGCGCCGGCGGCGTGATCTTCCCCATCACCCGGTCCCTCGCCGAAGCGTACGACTCCCACCCCGGACCCACCGCCAGACGTCTCGGCGCGTATCTGCTGTTCACGGTCTACCAGTGCGACGTCATCGCCTGCGCCGCATTCCTCACCGGCCAGGTCTCGAATGTCCTCGCCGCGAAGTTCGCCCACGATGTGGCCCACATCGACCTCACGTGGGGCCGATGGGCGCTCGGCGCCTCGCTCCCCGCGCTGGCGGCCCTGCTCTTCGTACCGTGGATGCTCTTCCGGCTGTATCCGCCCGAGATCACGCGCACTCCCGACGCCGCGCGCATGGCCGCTGAAGAACTGCGCCGCCTCGGCCCCATGGGACGCGACGAAAAGGTCATGCTCGCCGTGTTCCTCGGTGTCGCCGGATTGTGGGCCACGTCCTCATTGCACCACATCGACTACACCGTCGTCGCGCTCGTGGGTGTGAGCGCGCTTTTCCTGAGCGGCGTGCTCCTGTGGGACGACATCACCAGCGAACGCGCCGCGTGGGATGTCTTCTTATGGTATGGCGGCCTGGTCCGAATGGCCGGCGCGTTGGGTGAGGGCGGGCTCACCACCAGGTTCGCTCAGGCCGCCGCGGCACATACCACGGGGTGGAGTTGGGCGGCTGCGCTCGCCGTGCTCCTCGCCGTGTACGTCGTTGCCCACTACGGGTTTGCCAGCATCACGGCCCATATCACGGCGATGTTCACGCCGTTCCTGCTCGTCCTGCTCGCCGCCGGTGCACCCCCGCTGCTCGCCGTGCTGTTCCTGTCCTATTTCTCGAACCTCGGCGCCGCCACCACGCACTTCGGCACGACCACGTCACCCATCTATTTCGGGGCCAACTACGTCAGCCAACGGGACTGGTGGCGTCTCGGATTCCTCGTCCTCCTCGCCACGACCACGATCTTCACGGTCGTTGGTTTGGTCTGGTGGAGGATTCTGGGCTGGGCGTAAAAAGTTCCATCTATTCTTGAACACAACAGCCCACCTATCCGTCTTGTAGGTCATGAAGCGGATTATTCTCGCTGCGCTCTGTGCCGCGGCGTTCTTGGGTGTTCCGGGTGCCGTGCGCGCCCAAGTCGGCTCCACCACCGACATCATCACCGGCAAGGTCACCGGCCCGCAGGGAGAGCCCGTCGCCGGCGCCCGTGTGGAGGTGACCTCCGTCGAACTCCAGACTATGCGCGGCCGCACCACCAACGCGCAGGGGCAGTTCACACTGCTCTTCCCCGACGGCGGCGGCCAGTACCGTGTCGTCGTGAAGGCCATCGGCTTCGCGCCGTTCGGCACGAACATCACCCGGCAGGCTGACGAAGATCGCTTCGTCGTCGATGCCAAATTATCCAAGACGGTCACCTCGCTCACGCAGGTCACCGTGCGAGGCGCGCAGAACAACGGCAACCAGACCGACCGGCCCACACCGGGCAGCACCGAGCGGAACCTCACCGCCGAGCAACTCTACCGGTTGCCCGTGGATGCGAGCGATCCCACGGCCATCGCCGGGCTCGCACCGGGTGTCGTCACGCTCGGCGGCACGGACTCCACGAACTCCGCATTCTCGGTCGCCGGGCAGCGCACCGACCAGAACCAGATCACGCTCGACGGCTTGTCGTTCGGTTCCGGCGGCGTTCCCTCCGAAGCCGTGCGCAATACGCGCGTTGTCACGAACACGTTCGACGTCGCGCGCGGGCAGTTCACGGGCGGCCAGGTGGCCAGCACCACGCGCAGCGGCACCAATAGTGTACAGGGCTCGGTCGGGTACGTCGTCAATGAGCCGACGCTCGAGTTCCCCGACACGTCATCGACGAACTTCAACCAGAAATACACGTCGAACCAGTTGAGCTTCGGCCTCGGTGGCCCGTTCTCACAGGACGCCGCGTTCTGGTTCGGCTCCGCAAACTGGAATGGCCGATCGCAGGGGCTGCAGTCCCTGCTCAGCGCCAACGACCAGATCCTCTACCGAAACAACATCAATCCCGACTCGGCGTCGCGTTTCCTCGGCTTGCTGAACCATTACGGCATCCCCGAGACCACGCTGCTCGTGCCCAACGCCCAGAACACGGACCGCATCACCGCGCTCACGCGCGAGGATTTTGCGCTCGGTGATCTGCACACGCTCACCCTCCGCGCCGACTGGAACTGGCAGCGCAATGCCGTCGCGCGCCTCGGCGCCAACACCGTCCCTTCGCACGGCGGAAACACGAGGTCGCTCGGCGGCGGCCTCATGGCGTCGCTCTCCTCGACCTTCGACAACGGCATCATCAACGAAGCGCGCATCTATGCCAGCGAAGCGACGAGCGAGCAGAATCCGTTCTTGATCATGCCGCAGGGAGTCGTCCGCATCTCGTCCGTCCTCGCCGACGGTTCGCTCGGCATCAGTAGCCTCTCGTTTGGCGGTAACGCAGGCCTCCCAAGCGAGAACACCACCAAACAGCTCGAGTTCACGAACGAGATGTCCTACCTCCGCCTCGGTGGCGGCGGACACCGTCCAAAGCTCGGCATGCTGCTCAACATCAGCACCTTCGATCAGTCGGCGTCCAACAACCAATACGGTTCGTTCACGTTCAACTCGCTCGCCGATTTCACGAACAACGTCCCGTCGCAGTACACGCGCACGCTCGCGCCGGCCCGACGTGAGGGCGACGCGGTCAACGCCGCGGTCTACCTCGGCGACACCTGGCGCAAGAGCCGCGCGTTCCAGATGACCTACGGATTGCGCGCCGAGGCCACGCGCTTCGACGGCCGCCCCGCGTATAACCCCGACATCGAAACGATCTTCGGTCGTCGCACGGACAACTTCCCGAGTGAGGTGCACGTCAGTCCGCGTGCCGGCTTCACCTGGACGTCGAACATTCCCGTGCCCACAGCAGCCGACTCGGCACGTCAGCGGCAGGGACAGCAGGGTGGTGATCAGGGCGGCGGTCGCGGCGGCTTCGGCGGCGGCGGCGGCGGTGGCGGCGGTGGTGGTCGCGGCGGCGGTGGCGGCGGCCCCGGTGGCGCCGGCATGTTCGCCGGCCTCTCGTCGTGGGTCGTGCGCGGCGGTGTCGGTGAGTTCCGCGGCAAGGCGCCCACCGGTCTGTTCACGAGCGCGCTCGGAGCCACCGGCCTCGCCGGCACGGAGTCGCAGCTCGTCTGCATCGGACCGGCCACGCCGGTTCCGAGCTGGACCGATTATCTCGCCAATCCGAACAACATCCCGTCCACCTGCGCCGATGGCAGCAACCAGGCCAACAGCATTTTCTCGCAGACGCGCCCCAACGTCACCACGTTCGCGCCCGATTTCGGCGCGCCGCGGTCGTGGCGCGGGTCGCTCGGCGTGCAGCACCATCTCTTCGGCCGCTACACGGGTTCGCTCGACGCGAACTACTCGTTGGGCTCGAATCTCTATGGCGTCGCCGACATGAACCTCAAGGCGTCGCCGCAGTTCGCGCTCGCCGCCGAGGGCAACCGCCCCGTCTATGTCGCACCGTCGGCGATCATCGCGTCGACCGGCGCGCTCCAGTCGCTCAACTCCCGCGTCGCGCCGCAGTACGGCTCCGTGTACAACGTCTTCTCGGGCCTCAAGTCGGAGACGGAGCAGCTCGTCGCACAGATCAACGGATTCAACACGTGGGGCATGCAGGTGAGCGTGTCGTACACCTGGTCACGCTCGCGCGACCAGAGTTCCTTCTCCGGCGGTTCCGCGGCTCAGGGCTTCACCTCGCCGACCACCGCCGGCGATCCGAACACCATCGAGTGGGGCACGAGCGATCTCCAGCGTCAGCACACGATCGTCGGCACCATGACCTGGCCCGTCAGTCCGTCGGTCGAGCTCACCGGCGTGATGCGGCTCAGCTCCGGCCAACCCTACACACCGCGCATCTCCGGCGACGTGAACGGCGACGGCGCGCGCAACGACCGCGCCTACATCTTCGATCCGCTCCACGCCGCCGACACGACCATCGCGAACGGCATGTCGCGCCTGCTCGCCAACGCACCGTCGCGCATCACGAGCTGCCTCCGCTCGCAGCTCGGCCAGATCGCCGACCGCAACAGCTGCACGGCGGCGTGGTTCCCGTCCATCAGTGGCCAGGTCAACTGGCGCCCCGACGCGCTCGGCCTGAAGCGCAACCTGATGATCTCGGCGTCATTCGTGAATCCGCTCGCCGGTGCCGACCTGCTCCTCCACGGCGCGAGTCACCTGCAGGGCTGGGGACAGCCCAATCGCATCGATTCGAACCTGCTGTACGTCACCGGGTTCGATCCCATCAACCAGGCATTCAAGTATCAGGTGAACGAACGCTTCGGCGACCAGCGCTCGACATCCCAGATCATCACGCAGCCGTTCCAGATCTCGGTCACCGCGCGCTACACCATCGGACCCGACCGCCAGCGCGAGATGCAGCTCGCGGCGCAGTCGATGGCGCGCGCGGGACGCGGCGGACGCGGCGGCGACCCCAACGCGCCCGGCGGCATGTATGCCGGCATGGTGCGCCGGTATGCGCCGAACATCTTCAAGGAGATCCTCGACCGCGCCGACACGCTCAAGCTCGAACTCACGGCGCCGCAGAAGGCGATCCTCAAGGTGATGGCCGATTCGCTGGCCGTGCAACTCGACACGCTCAGCGCGCACCTCGTCGACAAAGTCGCGAAAGCCGGCAACAACGTCGAGCAGCAGGCGATGCTCGCCTTCCTGCGGCCCGTACTCACGGAAGCACAGGACCTCGGCGCGAAGTCGGTGCGCGAAGCGCAGGTGATCCTCACCAAGGAACAGTGGGCCAAGCTCCCTGAGCGCATCCGGAATCCGACGGCGGTGTTCGGTCCTGGCGGTGGCGGTCGTGGCGGTGGTCCGCCGGGTGGCGGACGACCATAGGCACAGATCGCGTGTGCTTCGGTTCGAACGGGCGGGGACCTCGCGCTGCGCGAGCTCTCCGCCCGTTCTGCTTTTGCAGAGACACAGCCGTCGCGTGGCCGTGCAATCTGTTCCGTAGCAACGAGTTACCGTTCAATTCGGAGTCCGGTGGGTCATCGGCGCGCCATCCATGACCAGAAAGGAAGGCGAACAATGCATAACCTGCACGTGATAACCATCATTTCGCGAATAATATCCTTGAAATACAGTAAACACCGACATAATTTTGCATATTAAGCACGCAATAACGTTCACTGCGTTTCGATAACCCCCGCACCCACCGTCGATCAATGCCAACGAACTCGCCTCGCGCCGAAGCCGTTCGCGCCATCAGCTCACGCACGGTTCTCGCGCCCCCGGTGCCGGTCTCCAGCGCCACACCGGTGCCGTCCTCGTCGTACTTCGGCATCAACACGTTCGGCGCGCGCCAGATGCGCGACAAGTTGCCGAAGGATGTCTATGTGAAGCTCGTCG
Organism: uncultured Gemmatimonadota bacterium; assembly: GCA_903876745.1. Taxonomy (GTDB): domain Bacteria; phylum Gemmatimonadota; class Gemmatimonadetes; order Gemmatimonadales; family Gemmatimonadaceae; genus Fen-1231. The sequence continues at coordinate 7,230 of CAIRBD010000631.1, read as the reverse complement.
CCGCCGTGCGACTCGGAAAACAGCTCGACATCGACATCGCCCCCACTGTCGCCCAGGTCATCAAGGAGTGGGCCGTCTCGCGCGGCGTCACGCACTTCTGCCACTGGTTCCAGCCGCAGACGGGGCTCACCGCCGAGAAGCACGACGCGTTCCTCAACTTCGACGAGAACAAGTCGGCGATCGAACAGTTCACCGGCGACCAGCTCATCCAGAGCGAGCCCGACGCGTCGTCGTTCCCGAGTGGCGGCCTGCGCGCAACGTGGGAAGCGCGCGGCTATACCGCGTGGAACCCGGCTTCACCCGTGTTCATCATGGAATCGCCGGGCGCGAAGACGTTGTGCATCCCCTCGGTGTTCATCGGCTATCACGGCGAAGCGCTCGACGAGATGACGCCGCTCCTGCGCTCGAGCGAGATGCTCTCGCGCAAGGCCATGGCGCTGCTCGATCTCATCGGCGACAAGGGCGCCCTGCGCATCTACACCACGATGGGCGCCGAGCAGGAGTATTTCCTCATCGACCGCGGCCACTTCGCCATGCGCCCCGACCTCGTCATGGGCGGCCGCACGCTGCTCGGCGCGGCGCCGCCGCGCGGCCAGCAGCTGGAAGACCACTACTTCGGCGGCATCCCCGAGCGCGTGCTCGCCTGCATCTCCGAGGTGGAGTATGAACTGTACAAGCTCGGCGTGCCCATCGTCACGCGGCACAACGAAGTCGCGCCCTGCCAGTTCGAGATGGCGCCGCAGTTCGAGGAGACCGACATCGCCGTCGACCACAATCAGCTCGTGATGTCGGTGCTCAAGAAGGTCGCGCTCCGTCACGGCCTGCAGGCGCTGCTGCATGAAAAGCCGTTCGCCGGCATCAATGGCTCCGGCAAGCACTGCAATTGGTCGATGGCCATCGCCTCCGACAACGAACTCGACGGCGTGAACCTGCTCAAGCCCGGCAAGACGCCGCATCAGAATATCCGCTTCCTGCTGTTCCTCGCGGCAGCGCTCAAGGCCGTGCATAAGCACGCGGGACTGATCCGTTCCGGCATCGCCACGAGCGGCAACGAACATCGCCTCGGCGCCAACGAGGCGCCGCCGGCGATCATCTCCGTGTTCATGGGCGAGATGCTCACGAAGGTGATCGAGGACATCGCGGCCGGCCGCATCGTCAAGCAGGGCGCGGCGCAGGCGATGATCCAGCTGGGCGTGGCGAAACTTCCCGAGATCGCCAAGGACAACACCGATCGCAACCGCACGTCGCCGTTCGCGTTCACGGGCGCGAAGTTCGAGTTCCGCGCCGTCGGCTCGAGCCAGTCCATCGCGTTCCCCGTGATGCTGCTCAACGCCACGGTCGCCGAAGCGGTCGAGGAACTGACGGTCGCGCTCAAGGCCGAACTCAAGACCACCAAGAACCGCGACGACGCCGTGCTCAAGGTCGTGAGCGCCGCGTTCAAGCAGACGAAGGCCGTGCGCTTCGAGGGCAACAACTATTCCGACGCCTGGGTCGTGGAGGCCGCAAAGCGCGGTCTGCCGAACTTCCGCCGGTCGCCGGAGGCGCTCGCGCAGCTCACCACGAAGAAGTCGATGCAGGTGTTCACCGAGCTCGGCATCCTCTCGAAGGAAGAGGTCGAGTCGCGCTACCACGTGCGCCTCGAACGCTACGTGAAGGACATGCTCATCGAGTTGCACACACTCGCCGAGATGGCCAACACCATGGTGTTGCCGGCGTGTTATGCGTACCTTGGCTCGCTGCAGACGGCGGCCGCCGCGGCGAAGCAGGCGGGCATCAAGACCGTGCCGCAGATCGACGCGGCCAACGCGGCCGGCAAGATCGTCGCCGACCTGCAGAAGAAGACCGCCGCCCTGCACGCCACCATCGCCAAGGCCGAGGGGATGCACGACGACCTCGCCACGCAGGCGGCGTTCCTCACGAGCAGCGGTGCCGAGGCCATGGCCGCCGTGCGGTCGCTCAGCGACCAGCTCGAACTCACGATCGCCGATGGCGACTGGCCGCTCCCCCGATACCGCGAGATGCTCTTCCCCGTATAAAGCAGTGGGAGGGCAAGGGGCGAGCGGGGGAGCCTGAAGTGCGAGTGCGAGAAAAGTGAGAGTGGGCCGGAACGATGAGAGGGAGGCGCCGACGCGCCTCCCTCTTCGCATTCCCCACTCGCACTTCACGTCCCACTCGCACTTCACGTCCCACTCGCACTCGATCTCCCCCGCTCGCCCCTTGCCCTCCCACTGCCGCCTTAGCGAACGATCTCCCGGAGCCCATCCCGGTTGCGCCCCTGTGCGAGCCATGGCTGGGTGGAGAGCACGAACACCCACCGGTTGGGCAGGCCGCCGCGCAGCCACACCGTCTTCGCGATGTCGAGTCGCAGCGGGGCCTGGGTGGGCTGATTGCGGACCCGGCGCCAGCCGATGCCGAGCAGCACCGCCTGCGGGTTCGTCGGTTCGGGCAGGGTGATGTCGACGCTCCGGTGGCGTTCGCTGTATTGCACGAACGGCACGGCATCCACGGCCCAGCGACCTTCCGTGCTGTAGAGCGTCACCGATCGCTCGAGTGACGCGGTGATCGCGCTCTCGGCGAGACGGGTGGACGGCGCGAGTGAACGGAGCACGGGATCGCTCGTCGAGAGCGCGTAGACGTCGGGGTCGGGATTCACGAGCCGCTCCGTCGCCAGTCGCAGCGCCCAGATGCCGCGAAATCCCCGTTCGTACACGGCCATCGAGGCACGCACCGCGCCGTTCGCGAGGGAATCCAGCAGATAGTAGCCGGAGGCCCACACGTCACCGGTGACCACTGTCCCTGACGTGGGCTTCGCCGTCAGCCCGAGCCAGCCGTCGATGTGCACGATCGTCGATCTTGAATGATCCTCGTATCCGGCGCCCGCGACGATCTCCCCCTCGACGCCGATCGGCAGCTCCGCGCGCGGCTGGCCGGGAACCAGCCAGTCCACGGCGCCCACGCGCAGCGAACGCCGCACGAGACCGATGAACGGCGCGCTGAACTCGCGGTTCACGTTCGTCTTGCCAAGGCTCGAGCCCGGGTGCTCCACGTGCAGTTCCGCCTGCTCATGCTCCACACCGAACACGAAGGCGTACACGCGGTCGTCATCGGCCGACGTGCGCAAGGCCGCGCTCGCCGCGTCCGTACGACGGCTGATGTCCTCGAGCGACTGCGTCGCGGTCTCGTTACGGAACTGCCGCAGCTGCGTGCTCAGCACCGAAAAACGCCACAAGTCACGCGGCGAGAAATCGGCCGACCGCACGAACCACGACCAGGCGCGTCCGTCGTCGTACGCACGCATGACCACCGATCCGCGCACGTGTGATCCCATCAGGTAGGGATCGCTGAGCCCCACCGACACCGAACTGCGGCTGTCGACGTTCTCCGCGGTCACCGACGCCCGGACCGCGCGCCCGAACAGATTCACCTCGGAGAGCGAGACGCGCGACGACGTACGGCCGTACCGGACGTCGGTGCGCATGCTCCACGCGTCGCGCGTGTGCACCACGAGGTCGAGCTGTTCTTGCTCGCACCGTGAGCCCGTCAGGGTCACTTCGCTGTACAGCCCCGTCCGGCGCAGCCGGCGCACGGACTCCAGCACTTCGAGGGAATCGACGACGGCGCCTGGCTGCACCGACATCTCGTACATGGGGATGCTGAAACGCGTGCGTGAGTGCAGGCTCCGCACCACGTTGCCCGCAAGCCCGCCCGGCGCCTCCACCGTGGTCGCGTCCACCTCGAGCTGTCCCACACGCGCGCCGAACCACGACGCCGGGAATCCCGCCGTCAGTGTGTCTGTGCGGCACGCCGCCGCCTGCGCGCGCGCGCCGGCCGGCACGATGGCGCACGCACCCGCGAAAGACAATGCCGCGAGCAACCGCGAACGCATCATGCGCACCGGAAGCCGCTCAGTACTTCGCCAGATAGTGATCGAGTTCCCACTGCGAGACCTGTGAGATGTACTCGCGCCACTCCTGACGCTTGGCCGCGAGGAAGTGCGACGCGATATGCCCGCCCAGCGCGGACTGGATCACATCGTCCTTCTCCAGTTCGTCGCACGCTTCGTTGAGGTCGTGCGGAAGGTCGTCGATGCGCAGCCGCCGCTTCTCGCGGTGCGACATCTCCCAGATGTTCTCGTTCACCGGTTCGCGCGAACTCGCCTGCGTCTCGATCCCGTCGAGTCCCGCCGCCAGCATCACGGCGAGCGCGAGGTACGGGTTCGCGCTCGGGTCGGGCGAGCGGAGCTCCACGCGCGTCCCCGTGCCGCGCCGCGCCGGCACGCGGACGAGCGGGGAGCGGTTGCGCATCGACCACGCCACGTTCACCGGCGCCTCGTAGCCCGGCACGAGCCGCTTGTAGGAGTTCACGAGCGGATTCGTGATGGCACACATCCCGCGGGCATGCGTGAGCAGCCCGCCCAGATAGTGGTGCGCCACCGCGGACATCTCATACGCGCCCGCGGCGTCGTAGAACGCGTTCTGACCCTCGCGGAAGAGCGACTGGTGCGTGTGCATCCCGCTGCCGTTCTGCCCGAAGATCGGCTTCGGCATGAACGACGCATGCATGCCGAACTTCGTCGCCACATCGCGCACCACGAAGCGGAACGTCGCGAGATTGTCGGCCGTGGTCAGCGCGTCGGCATAACGGAAGTCGATCTCGTGCTGCCCGTGCGCCACTTCATGATGCGCCGCTTCGATCTCGAATCCCATTTCCTCGAGCACGTCGACGATGGCGCGACGCGCGTCCTCCCCCTGATCCACCGGTGCCAGGTCGAAATACGCGCCCACGTCGTACGTGTTCGTGGACGGTGCGCCGTCGGCGCCGCGCTTGAACAGGAAGAACTCCGCCTCCATGCCGGCGTTCATCACGTACCCCTGCGCCTTCGCGCGCGCCACCTGCCGCTTGAGCGCGCCGCGCGGATCCCCCTCGAACGGCGCGCCGTCCGGCGTGGTGATGTCGCAGATGAGCCGTGCCACCCGGTTCTTCTCGTCGCCGCCCGGGAAGATGCGGAAGGTCGAGAAGTCGGGCGTGAGGAGCATGTCGCTCTCCTCGATGCGCACGAACCCCTCGATCGACGACCCGTCGAACATGATGTCGCCGTCGAGCGCCTTCGCGAACTGCGACGCCGGCACCTCGACGTTCTTGTTCACGCCGAGGATGTCGGTGAAGGTCAGCCGCAGGAACCGCACCGAATGCGCCGACGCCAGCTCGAGGATGTCCTGCTTGGTGGCGCCCGACAGGCCGGACAGCCACGAACGCGAAGTACCCGCCACGTACGACTCCTTCCGATGGTTCGGCGCGCCAGCCATGCCCCCACGAACCCCTGGGGCGGATCGGGCCTCGGGGTGGACGAGCCGTCCCGGCACGCCCCCCCCGACCTCTTAATATCGGTGCCGTCACCACCCCGCGGCAATCACGTCGACCATATAGTTTTCTAGGCTATGACTAGCACCCCGTCCTCCCCCTGTCCCCAGTGCGGCAAGGCCGCCACGGGGAAGTTCTGCGCCCACTGCGGCGCCACGCTCAAAGCTTCCACGTGCACCGAGTGCGGCGGAGCCCTCACCGTCGGCTCGCGGTTCTGCAACAGCTGCGGCGCGGCCGCAGGAGAGACGCCCTCGGCGGCGGCCGGCACTGGTGCCCGCAATCCGGTGATGTGGATCGTCCCCGGCATCGCGCTGCTCGGCGTCATCGCGTTCTTCGTCGGCCAGCAGTACGGCAAACAGGGAGACGCCTCGGCGGACTCGACGCCACTCAGCGCGACAAGCGGCACGGCCGCGCCGTTTGCCAGCGGCGGCGGCGGTGGCGCCGCTTCCGTCGACATCTCCAAGATGTCACCCGAGGAGCGGGCGTCGCGTCTGTTCGACCGCGTGATGACCTACGGAGAGTCGGGCAAGATCGACAGCGTGAGGATCTTCGCGCCGATGGCGATGCAGGCCTATGAGATGATCGGGCCGATGACACCGCACTCACGGTACGACGTGGGAATGATCGCCTTCGTCGCCGGCGACGCCGCCATCGCCACGGCGCAGGCCGACACGATTCTCAAGGCCGATAAGTCGCACCTCTTGGGCCTCGTCCTCGCCATCAAGGCCGCCGGCCTCCGCAGTGACGCCAAGGCGCGCGCCGGGTTTGAGCAGCGGCTGCTCGCCGCCGAGTCGAGGGAAATGGCGAAGAAGGTGCCCGAGTATGAAGACCATAAGCGCGACATCGACGCGGCGCTGGCCGCGGCGAAGGGCGGGAAGTCCAAGTAGTTTTGAAGTCCTTAGAATATGAGTTTTTCGCAACAGTTTCGAGCCAGTATCGACTAATCACTAAGCCAGTAGACAGCGTTTACGACTGACTACAGACCGGGAATCGCCTGGCTATGACTCACCCTTCGCCCGCCGCCGCCCGCATCACGCGCGCATTCAGCGCCTCCGCGCTGCCCACCTCGCGCAACATCCTTGTGGTCGATGACGAAGAGAACATCCGGATCGCGATGAGCAAGTTCCTGCGCTCGCGCGGTTTCGATGTCTCGAGCGCGGATTGTGGCGCAGCCGCCATCGAGCGCCTGCAGCAGGAGAAGTTCGACGCCATGCTCTGCGACGTACGGATGCCCGAGATGTCGGGCCTCGAGGTAGTGCCCCGCGCGCTGGAGCTGGAGCCGGACCTCGCCATCCTCATGCTCACCGCGGTCAACGACGCCCCCACCGCCACGGAAGCCCTCGCGCATGGCGCGATGGACTACCTCATGAAGCCGGTGGAACTCCCGGACCTCGCCAACGCCATCGACCGCGCGTTGCACAAGCGCGATCTCGCGATCCAGCATCGCAACGTCGAGCGGCTCATCCGCGAGGAAGTCGCGCAGCGGACCGACGAACTCGAGCAGGAGAAGCGGCACCTCGCCGAGATCTCCGTCGGCATCGTCCGGGCGCTCGTCAGCGCGCAGGAGGCAAAGGACGTCTATCTTCGCGGACATTCGCAGCGCGTCGCGGCCACGGCCGCCGCGGTCGCCGCCGCCATGGGGCTTTCCGATGACGACGTGGAGGACATTCGGCTCGCCGGGCAGCTCCATGACGTCGGCGAGATCGGCATCCCGGAATCGCTCGCCCGCAAGCCTGGTCCGCTCACGGACGCGGAATACGCGCAGGTCAAAGAGCACGTCCGCATCGGCATCGACATCCTCAAGCCGTTGCCGATGCTGTACCGGGTCCTGCCGTACATCCAGGACCACCACGAGCACTGGGACGGGTC